>JAAZPT010000415.1 GCA_012797085.1 Christensenellaceae bacterium
CCCCTACAGGAGAGATTGAAATTTATGTTGATGGTTATTTATATAAAAAAGTTAAAATTGTTGAAGGAGCAACAGAAACTATTAAACAAGAAAATGGCTGTGAAAACGAGTTGAAATTTACACATAACGGTGTATTTATGAACTATTCAAGCTGTGATAATCAGCTTTGTGTGCATCAAGGGGAAGTAAATTTTGATAATTATTCAACTCGTTTTTTAGGCAATTCCATTATTTGTTTACCTAATAGAGTAGTAATATCTTTAGTAACAGATGAAGAGAAGGGTGAATCTAAACAAGAAGTTGTGCCGGATGCATATTAGCAATTAATTTAGGCATAGGAATAAAACCAAAGGCACCGGTTATTTGTAATATTATCACAATTAAGCCTAAAGCAATGGCATAAAAAGCAAACCATTTTAATGATATTTTTGCAATTAAATCAAGCATGAATTTTATAGCTATATAACCGAATATTGTTGCAGAAATCATACCTAATAATGTAGGTATGATTTCTATTTGTGCAAAATAGTTATTTTCTAACGCATTTTTTCCCTCATAAATTAAGCTACCGAATATTGCCGGCGCACTCATCATAAATGAAAATTTTGCTGCAGTTTTTTTGTCTAAACCAGATACTATTCCACCAAAAATTGTAGATCCACTTCTACTAATTCCTGGTAATAATCCTAAAATTTGAGAAATTCCCATTATTATTGAGTTTTTAAATCCAACTTGAGTTTTTGAACTGTTTTTAAACTTCTCAG
This sequence comes from Christensenellaceae bacterium, assembly GCA_012797085.1. GTDB lineage: Bacteria > Bacillota > Clostridia > Christensenellales > Aristaeellaceae > JAAZPT01. Next base: position 765 of record JAAZPT010000415.1, read on the forward strand.
AACTTTTTTGGCTAATCAATAGTAGTATTCCCGTGATAACAAAAGAAACACCTAAAAAAGCACCGGTTTCAAACAAATCTAATAAATCGCCAAACAAAATAACTGCTATAAGAGCAGGCAATGATGCAACAAATAAAAGTAGTAATGTTTTACTACGAAAAGGATTTTTTAGTATTGATAACCAATCTTTCCAAAAAACAACCAATACTACAAACAATGTGCCAACGTGTAGCAAAATATCAAATATCAAATATGTTCCGCTTGTATCATTAAAACCAAACAAGTTTCTTACTATTAAAAGATGGCCACTTGATGATATTGGCAAGAACTCTGCTAAACCCTGCAATATTCCAAGCAATATTCCTTGTATTACTGACATAAAACCTCCTATGCTTTAACAGGTGTAATAATCATTCCTATTAAACCTTTACCTGTATGTATTGCTAACACGGGACTTACAGGAGCAATGGTTAAATTTTTAATATTTAATGTTGACTTTAGTTTTTCAGCAATTTCTTTAGCTTCTTCCAGAGCCAAACCATGTACAATATAAATATCAACAAGCTCATTTTTATATCTTTCAATTGCTTGTTGCATCATTGTGCTTTTAGCTTTAATAAATCCTCTTGCCTTTGAAATTGTTTGATATATTCCGTCATCATTAACAAATATTACCGGTTTTATTTGAAGTAAGGAACCCACAACTCCTTCTACAAGGCCGATTCTTCCACCTTTTCTAAGATATTCCAATGTACGAACTATAAACATACCAAGTTGTTTTTGCCTTAAAGCATGTATTTTTTCAATTATATTTTCAATTGGAGTACCTATTTTAAGTTCTTCGACAGCCCTTAAGACCAAAGTACCTAAACCACCAGATAGTGTTTTTGTATCAACAACATAAATATTAAGCTTGTCCTTAAAATCTTCTGCTACAAGTTTTATCATGTTATATGTTCCACTCAAGCCGGAAGATATGGTTAAATGAATAATGTTTTTATAACCTTCCTGATAAAGTTTATTATACATGTTTTCAACATCTTCAGGTAAAGGCAAACTACTCGTGGGTAATTCGTTTTCCATAATATCATATAATTCTTCAGGGGATAGTTCGAACCTGTCTCTGTATTCTTGAGTTTTGGTTATAATTCTTAAGGGAATCATTTTAATGTTTAATTTTTCTAAAGTTTCATCACTTAAGTCACAAGAAGAGTCTGTTACTATTATGGTATCTTTATTTATCATAATACAACCTCCATTTTAATAATATTTATTTAATATTGAATTCAAAAAAGCGACATAAAGTGGGTGAGGGCGGTTAGGTCTTGATATATATTCAGGATGATAAAGTGTTACTATATAGAATGGATGATCATCAATTAAATATGCTTCTGCAAAATCATGTTCATCTGATATTGCAGCAAGTTTATAGCATTTTTCTGCCAGCTCACTATTATATGCGTTGTTTATTTCATAACGATTGCTATGCCTTTCATAAACAATATCACTACCATAAATATTCTTAAGCTTATTATCTGTTATAATTACTTTTAAACTTCCCATTCTTGCTGCACCGCGGCTATCATTTATACAAATTTTCCAATCCGGTATCATTGCAACAGGAGCAGTAGTGTCCGAATCCACTTCTAAAGAGTTTGCGTTTGTTATTCCTAATAAGTTTCTAACAGCTTCAACTACAGATAGTTGCATACCAAAACCAACTGCCAAATAAGGGACTTTTTCTTCTCTGGCATATTTTGCGGCCAATATAATTCCTTCAGCACCTTTTTTACCATACCCACCAGGTACTAATAAGCCGGAATAAGGTTTTAAAATTTCCTTATAATTGTTTTTGTTTAAAGTTGCAGAGTCTATCCAACTTATATTTACCTTTGTATTCAATGAACAACCGGCATGAGTTAATGCTTCGGTATCAGATAAATAAGCATCTTTTAAGGATACATACTTACCAACAATAGCAACATTGATTTCTTTTTTAGGATTTTTTAATTTATTAACATATTCAATCCAGTCTGTTAAATCAGGATTATTTGCCGGTATATTTAAAATGTCACAAACTGCTGTTGCCAACTGTTCTTTTTCAAGTAACAAAGGAACATCGTATATAGTATCAGAATCGGAATTTTCTATTACATTGCTTGGCTTTACATTACAAAACAATGCAATTTTATCCTTTGCATTTTTAGGAATTCTATGATTGCTCCTACAAACAATTATATCAGGTTGAATGCCGATAGATCTTAAAGTTTTTACACTATGCTGTGTTGGTTTTGTTTTCAATTCTGAAGCAGCTTCTATATAGGGTATTAGTGTTACATGAATAAAACAACATGAATTTTTGGGTAAAATCCCCTTCATTTGTCGAGTTGCTTCTAAAAATGGAGCAGATTCCATATCTCCAACTGTTCCACCAATTTCAACTATAGCAATTTCAGATTCCACATCTTTGGCAGCCTTTTTAATTCTATATATTATTTCATCAGTAACATGAGGTATAACTTGAACTGTACGGCCCTTATATTCGCCACTCAATTCTTTTTCCATTATATATTTATGTATTTTACCGGTTGTAATACTTGAGCTACCACTTAAATTTGTATCTATAAAGCGTTCATAGTGCCCCAAATCCAAATCGGTGGCGGTACCATCGTCAGTAATATATGTTTCACCATGCTGTAAAGGACTTAACAAACCAGGATCCACATTATAATAAGGATCCAATTTTTGCATTGAAACTTTGTAACCCCTTGCTTTTAACAACCTTCCTAATGATGCTGCTGTAATTCCTTTTCCTAATGAAGAAACTACACCACCGGAAACAAACACATATTTTCTATCCATAATAACTCCTTGTTTTGATGAACTTTCTAACTATAAAAGTATATCATAGCATTAATTTAAAGTAAATAAATAGACAATAAAGATACTTTAATAATCTTAAACTAAATTTATTGCCTATTTATTTAATTGTTTAATTCTATCTGGGTAACTGTATGTCTAAAGACTTTGCAACAGCAGCTAACGTGTTTAAAGCGTGCTTAATTTGTTCTGGTTTATGGTCACTAACAACACAAAAACGTAGTCTAGCTTTGTTTTTTGGTACAGCAGGATACACGGCAGGTGGAACAAAAATACCATTTTTACTCATTGCATTGCTTAAAATAAATGCGTTCTTATCAGAACCCACTAATATTGGAATAATAGCTGTTTCACCGGCTAAACAAATGTTAAAATTAAGTTTTTTGGCTTGATCAACAAAACATTTAATATTTCTTCGCATTCTTTCCATAATTGTTTTATCTGTTTGCATCAAGTTTATAGCTTCTAATGTTGCGCCTGCCAAAGCGGGGGAAATACCAACTGAAAAAACAAAACCTGGTAAAGAGTATCTTAAATAATTAATTAATTCTTTTGAGCCTGCTAAATATCCACCACAGGTGCCCAAACCTTTAGATAATGTGCCCATTTTAATATCTATATCATCCGGTGCTAAATTAAAGTACTCATCAACTCCACCGCCGTTTTCACCAATTACACATGTACTATGAGCCTCATCAACAAAAAGGAAACATCCATATCTTTTCTTCAAAGCAACAAATGCGGGTACATCAGCTATATCTCCATCCATACTGTAAACTCCTTCAATTACAATAAGTATTTTTTCATACTTATCTCTATGAACTTTAAGCATTTGTTCAAGAAGTTTAATGTCATTATGGGGAAAAGGTTTAGCGGTAGCTTCACTTAATCTGCATCCTTCTTCTATACTGTTATGAGCCAAGGCATCGTATAGTATCAAGTCTTTTTTACTACAAAAATTGCCAATAAATGTTACATTTGTAGAATGCCCACCAACTAACACTATAGCATCTTCAGCATTTTTAAATTTAGCAATCGCCGCTTCTAAATCTCTATGAATCTGTTTTTCCCCTGCCAAAAGTCTACTGCCGCTTGCACTTGTTCCATATTTATCTATTGCCCTTTTTGCAGCATCATTTACTTCTTTTCTGCCGCTTAAACAGGCATAGTTATATGATCCAAAATTTAATACTTCATGACCATCCATTAAAGAAACGTCTAGCAATGGGGATTCATGCCTAACAAAATAAGGATTATCTTCAGGATTTTTTAGTAAAGATTGTTCGCGTTCATGAAATTCAATATATTCAGGGCTATCTTTAAAGTTTTTAATAGGAATAACTTTTTCTAAAAAATCACCTCTTTCAGTTTCACTTTCATAGTTTTTTAAACCTTTAATTTTTCTATATAACAAACTGCTTATATCGTTTATTGAGGTACACTGAGGGTACTCCACTACTTCTATATTAACAGAAAACAATTCTTCAACTTTTAGAGCTAAACTTAGTATTTGTAAACTATCACCGCCTAAATCATCAATAAAATGAGCATCATATTGTATATTATCTTTTGATATTTCTAAAATTTCTGAAAATGCATCTGCAACTTTATTTTTTATTTCGTTTATCTCTAACTCGTGATGAGATTTGTTTACAAAAACTTGAGGTTCTGATTTAGATTTTATTGATTCTTTTCTTTCAAGCGATAAGTCTTTATAAATTATTTTGTTATTTTCTATATTGCTTTTAAGCTCTAAACGTTTTACTTTTATTACATTAACTAAAGGCAGTTTTTCTGGTGTAACAATTACACGATTTATTCTTTTTATTACAGAAAGCTTTGAGTTAATATTGTTTATTTCGTTTACTAATTGTGTTGTAAAATTATCATTGTAATAATTTTCACCAAGGTTTAATACTAAGCAAATATCTTCATAAATATCATTTTTATGTTTTTTTATGCCTACTACAGAAAACTGTTCAACATTATTTAAAACTGAAAAAAAGTCTTCAATCTCATCAGGATAAACATTTTCACCCGACTCGTTTATTATTAAGTCTTTGCATCTTCCTTCAACAAAAACACGTTTATCTTTTTCAATTCTAACAATATCGCCGGTAGGGAACCAATCACAATCTATTCTTTCCGGATCTACTTGTTTACCACCTTCAAGCTTGGCTATGTGTATTGCATTACTTTTTATAAGCATTTCTCCAACATTTTCATTAGTGCCATTTGGAATTATTTTATAGTCAATATTGCTTAAAGGTCTACCTACTGATGCTTTAAGCCTTGAACGTAAACTCATATCTGTTTCAACAGAAGTAATCGCGGTTTCAGTCATACCAAAACCACAAACAG
>JAAZPT010000062.1 GCA_012797085.1 Christensenellaceae bacterium
CATTAATGTTAATAGGGATTCATAGGTGAATTGTCCATCGCTACCAAAGGGTATTGCACGGTTTAAGTAATATCTAATAGCATCAGAACCATATCTATTACACAAAACAACAGGATCTATAACATTCCCCAAGGATTTGCTCATTTTACCGCCATGAAGCACTAACCAACCATGTCCAAAAACTTGTTTTGGCAAAGGCAAGCCTATTGCATGTAGTATAATAGGCCAAATAATCGTGTGGAAACGAATAATTTCTTTACCTACAAGGTGCAAATCTGCTGGCCAATATCTATCAAGTTTGCTTGTATCATCAGTACCATAGCCTAAAGCGTTTATATAATTTGTAAGGGCATCTACCCAAACATACACCGTATGTTTGGGGTCAAAACCCACCGGTATCCCCCACTTTATAGAAGTTCTACTTACACAAAGATCTTCTAACCCCGGTTTTAAAAAATTGTTTATCATTTCATTCTTTCTTGATGTAGGCTGAATAAAATCTGGATGCTCATTAATATATTCCATTAGCCAGTCTTGATATTTACTAAGTTTAAAAAAGTAGCTTTCCTCTTTTGTTTTTTGAACTTCCCTATTACAATCAGGGCATTTGCCATCAACTAATTGAAGTTCTGTAAAAAAAGATTCACAAGGGGTACAATACCACCCTTCATATTCCCCCTTATAAATATCGCCTTGATCATAAAGTTTTTTGAATATTTTTTGTACTGCAACCACATGCCTTTGTTCACTTGTGCGAATAAAGTCGTCATATTCAATATCCATTATTTTCCATAATTTTTTAATTTCTTCAACGATACCATCAACAAATTGTATGGGTGTAAGGCCGGCTTCTTTTGCCCTTTGCTCAATTTTTTGCCCATGTTCATCCGTACCGGTTAAAAAATAAGCATCATAACCCATCATTTTTTTATACCTTGTTAATGTGTCTGCCGCAACTGTTGTATAGGCATGACCTATATGTAAATTATCGCTCGGATAATAAATTGGTGTCGTTATATAAAATTTTTTACTATTGCACATGGTTTTTACCTCCAAATAAATATATTATACTATTGTTCCCAATATTCACAAAGTTTTTCTATTTGCTTAACAAATTTTTTTAGTAATCCATTTGCTAAGCCACTGCTGTTTTCAATAATTTTATGTAGTCTTGCTTCTGCTTTAAGAAGTTCTCTATATAGTGAACTAAATCTTTTTTCTTCAATTTTGGCCTCTGTGTATTTTTGAATATATTCTTTATTGCCTTCAAGTACACAAATTTTATTTTTAAGATCCCATTTTTCACCATTATATGGAACTGCTACATCTAAACCAAGTTCATTTACAAGCCTGTCTGCTAAAGTTTCAGCTGAAGGCTCATCACCATGAACAATAAAAAATTTTATAGGCTTTGGAGAAAATGATTTCGCCCAAGCCATAAGACCTTCATTGTCTGCATGACCACTAATGGCATTAAGAGTTCTTATTTTTGCCTTAACTTCTATAGTTTCACCAAATAATTTAACAAACTCAGCTCCATCATATATTTTTCTACCTAAGGTCCCCTCCGCTTGATAACCAACAAATAATATTGTTGACTCTTTGCGCCACAAATTGTGTTTCAGGTGATGCCTTATTCTTCCTGCATTTGCCATACCACTAGCAGATATTATTACCTTTGGCTTTTTGTTTTCATTTATTGCTTTAGAATCATCAGATGTTATGCTCGCTTTTAAACCTGGAAAACTTATAGGGTTAATTCCTTTATTAATAAGTTCTCGCATTTCATCATCAAAATGATCAATATCCGCTTGCTTGAATATATTAGTTGCCTCTATCGCTAAAGGGCTGTCAACATATACTTCAAAACCATCATAATTTTTTAAAAGATTTTTTTCTTTAATTTCTCTAAAAAAATATAATAATTCTTGAGTTCTACCTACTGCAAAAGATGGAATTACAACATTGCCACCCGCATCAAATGTTGTTTGCAATATATTAGTCAAATCTGTTATATAGTCTGTTCTTGGGCCATGAGATCTATCGCCATAAGTGGATTCCATTACAACATAATCAGCATTTTTTAATAAAATTGGATCATTTAGCATGGGTTGATTTGTATTTCCAATATCACCGCTGAAAACTATTTTTTTTGTAGTACCGCCTTCACTTATTGAAATTGTTATACTTGCAGATCCCAAAAGATGACCAGCATCTGTATATTTTACAACTAAACCCGGAGCAATTGTAGTTTCTACTTCATAATCAACAGGAATAAACAACTCCATTGTTTTAATAGCATCTTGCACAGTATAAAGTGGTACATATTCCTCTTGTCCGGCACGTTTAGCTTTTCTGTTTCTCCACTCAGCTTCAAATTCTTGAATATGAGCAGAATCTTTAAGCATTATATCACAAAGTTCCATCGTTGAAGTTGTAGCGTAAATTGGGCCTTTAAACCCTTTTGCTACAAGCATAGGAACCATGCCGGAGTGATCTATATGAGCATGAGTTAACAATATAATATCAACATCTTGGGGAGCAACCGGTATTTCTTGATTTTCATAAATATCTTTGCCTTGCTCTAAGCCACAGTCGACAATAATATTTTTGCCTAAAGCTTCAAGCAAAAAACAGCTTCCCGTTACTTCTCTTGCTGCACCTAAAAACTGTAAATTCATAAATAATTCTCCTTATTTAAATGCTGTTTTAATGATATTCTTATTGTGTTTTATTGTCAAGTATATAAGGTGTACAACTATTTATATCACCTATTTATTGTAAAATA
>JAAZPT010000416.1 GCA_012797085.1 Christensenellaceae bacterium
AACACTAAAGTAAGCTTTAATATTTTCTAAAATAGCATTAACTGTATCATTTACTACCACTGAAGAAATCGTAGCGCCGCTAACTTGGTCAATGTCTTTGTTAAGTTCTATAGGATTACTTAAACCAATGTATTGATCCTTGAATTCAGACTCTGTAACTTTTGAACCCAAACCGGGGGTTTCTGCAAAAGCTTCGCCACCAACTTCAATACCTATAATATTAAATTCTTTATCGGTAGCAATTTTAACTTCAATAGGTCCGGCAAAACCTTTTCCGGTTAATTGGCCAACATAAGCAAGAATTTCATCGCCAGTTTTAGCAATTTCCAACTTATCCAAAGAATCATTGGCTAAAACTTGTTCTTCGTAGGTGTCAGCGCCGGGCACTAACTCAACTTTAACTTCTTCAACTACAGGCTCTTCTTCAACTACAGTGGTTTCTTCAGCTTCTTCTATTTCTACACCGTTAACAAGTTTCAAGCCATTAACAGCTTTATTAACAGCATCTACAACTGCTTGGGAAGATATTGTAGCACCACTAACCTGATCAATATTTTTATTCAACTCTGCTTTAACTGCTAAACCTTTAAAGGCATCAGTAAATTCAGGATCCATAACTTTTGAACCTAAACCTTCAGTTTCGGCAAAATCACTACCACCAACAGCTATACCAATTAGACTATAATCTAAATCTGTAGCAGTTATTACTTCTATAGGTCCTGCAAAGCCTTTTACAGTTACTTGAGCAACATAAGCTATTATTTCATCACCGGCTTTAGCAATTTCAAAGCTATCCAATTCGCTACCTTCAGGTAGTTCTTGAGCCTCGAAAGCAGTTGCTTCCGGTAATAAGGCTGCCAACACATTAGCGCGTTTTTCTTCTTCAGTTACAATACCACTTGTATCACCCAAGGCAATTTTAACGTTTTCAACGGCGCTATTAACACCTTTGTTTACAGCATTGGAAGAAATTGTTGCACCACTAACCTGGTCAACATCGCTGTTCATTTTTACAGGTGCTACAATGCCTTTATATTGGTCAACAAAATCGGGTTCTTGCACTTTTGAACCTAAACCGGCTGTTTCCGCAAAGTCACTACCGCCAACAGAAATGCCTAATAATTTATATTCGGTATCCATAGCAGTTATTACTTCTATTGGTCCACCATAACCTTGAACAGTTGTTTGCGCAAGATATGCTAATAAAGCGCCATCTTTTTTTGCAGCATCAAAACTATCTAATGCAAGGCCTTCCGGTATTTCCATATCATCAAAAGTATCTGCATCAGGAACCAATGCAATTAAAGCTTGGTTCTTTTCATCAGCTGCGCGTTTTGCTATAATATCCTTTGTTGCAAGGTGTGTTAATGACAAACCTAATGCAGCTACTATAGTAATAATTGTGAGTACCAGCCAAGCGGGCATGGATTTTTTCTTGTTAGCCATTTTAAAGTCTCCATTCAAAATATTATTTGTACAAACCAAGGTCTTGTAATCTTTTTTTACTATCAGGCATAGAATGCACTAAGGCTTTACAAACCATTTGTGTAACTATACCTGTTAATATCCCAGTCACTACTGCAGAAACGAGCAATATTGGAACTTGTATTAAAACTGCCCACGTGCCAAGTATAAATCTTGATATTAATATTTGACCCAGCATATGCATAACTGCGCCACAAACACTTATACCAATAAAACCTATATCTTTTATCTTTAAAGCTAATATCATTGCTAACATACTTAGTATTGTTCCACTTGCTGAATACATCATAGCAATAGGGCCGGAGTACAGTATTCCGCCAAGTACAACTTTAATACCGGAAAGCGTCCAAGCGCTTTTTGTGTTCATTAAACATAAGGCATATAATAGTACGGAGTTTGCCAAACCCAATTTTATACCGGGAATACCGGGTGCAATAGGAAAATTTTTTTCCACAATACCAAGTAACAACATTAAGGAACTTAACAGACCTAAACGAGTAATTGTTTTTATATTCATTTATTTCTCCACTTTTTATGGATTAATCAAACTAATTTTACTTGTTTATATAGCTAATGTCAAGATAAAATAAAATTTTTGCCAATTGTTTTCCCTTGTAAAAAAAAAGTCTATAAATTATAATGTTTACAATAATTTATTTAAACGGGGAGTTTTATGAAAAAAGTTTTATTTGTTTGTAAATATCCTATAGATGAAAAATATAATCTTAAACAAAAATTTAATGGTCAAATAAATAGTCTTATAAATATGGGCTATGATGTTTATTATTTTGCGTATGATAAAAATAATTTTTATATTGTAAATGGTGCAAATAAAACAAAACTTAAAAGCATTTCTAATGCTAATTCAAGCTTATATTTACATGTTTTTGCCTTCGTTGATTTATATCGCTTTGCTAAAAAAACTTTGAGTATTGACTTTGATTACATGTATATACGTAACGAGCCCCTTGAATTGTTTGGCTATATTATGTATAAAGAAACATCAAAATATCCTAAATTAAAAGTTATTACTGAAATCCCAACATATCCTGCCGGTTTGGTTAGCCCACCTAACAAAGCTGTAGGAGTTTATTTAAAATTTTCAAGCATGGTTTTAAAAAAAGCAAGCAAATATATAAATCTGTTTACATTAATCGGGAAACAAAGTGATGGGTATCATTTTTCAAGGCCAGCAATTAATATAGAAAATGGTGTATATATTGATGACTTTAGCCTAAGGTCGCCTAAATTGCAAAAAAACGAAGTAAATATAATAGCTATAGCAAGCATGAGTAAATGGCAAGGTTATGATAGGCTTATAAAAGGGCTTGCAAATTATAAAGGTAATATTCCTGTAAAACTACATATGGTAGGTAATGAAGGCGACGGCTCCCTTAAAGAATGGAAAGATTTAGCGGAAAGTTTAAACTTAGTTAATGTAAAATTTTATGGGCCTTTATATGGCAATGAATTGGATGATATTATTAACAAATGTGATGTAGGAGTAGCTTCATTAGGTATGTACAGGCTTAATTTTAATGTTGCTTCTGTTTTAAAGATTAGGGAGTATATGGCAAGAGGAATTCCCTTTGTTTATGCAATTGTTGATAAAGCCCTTGATGATAATTTACCTTTTATTTTTAAAGTATCTAATGATAATAGTGATGTTGATATTGAGAAAGTGGCTGAATTTGCATTAAAATTTAAAAATGACATAAACACCCCTAATAATATGAGGCTTTATGCCAAACAAAACATGAGTTGGGAAGCTCAATTTAAAAAAATTTTTGATGTGGTAGATAATTTGGAGAAATAAATGTTCAACATATTACAATTCGATATAGAGGAATTTTTAAAACAAAATAAAAAAACAATAATGGCAATAGAAGGTAGGGCGGCTAGTGGTAAAACCACTCTTGCAAATTTTTTAGGGAAAAAGTATAATGCAACGATTTTCCATATAGATGACTTTTTTTTACCAATAAAGCTGCAAACTCCTAAAAGGCTAAGTAAGGCAGGGGAGAATATAGACCATGAACGTTTTTTATATGAAATATTATTGCCTATAAAAAATGGAGAAACT
>JAAZPT010000063.1 GCA_012797085.1 Christensenellaceae bacterium
GAGGTATACCTTTTATATATCAAGGGCAAGAACTTGGTATGGAAAACATAAAACTTGATGATATTAAATATTATGATGATATTCATACATTAGATGAATATGCCACGTCAATAAATGAAGGAGTTGATCCTGAAAAAGCCTTGGAACTTATAGGTGCAAGAAGTCGCGACAACAGTCGTACACCTATGCAGTGGGATGATAAAGAATACGCTTCTTTTTCAAATGTTGAGCCATGGTTCCCGGTAAACCCTAACTATAAAACAATAAATGCAAAACAACAAATGGAAGATGAAAATTCTGTTTATAATTTTTATAAAAAGATTATTGCACTACGTTCCAATTCAGAATATAGTGAAACCTTGGTTTATGGTGAGTTTGTACCGGTTGATACAGATAACGATTTTGTTATGCCCTATAAACGAGTTTATGGTGATAAAGAATTATTTATTATTGTGAACTATTCACAAAATGAACAGGAATTTAAAATCAATGGGGAATGGCACACTATTTTAAATAACTATGGTGATAATGAAAAATATACCGGATTATTAAAACCGTATGAGGCACTAATTTTATCAAATTAATAAAACAAAAAATGCCACAATACTTAAGTATTATGGCATTTTTTAATGTGAGCTTTGATATAAAAAACTTGAAAACATATAAGTGTTAATGTAAAATACTGTTGTATTAAAATTTTTTAAGGTAATATATGCAAGCAAAAAACAACAATGAAATTAAAAATTATAACTATAATGAAATAAATATTAGCAATATTTTTATTTATATGTTTTCAATGGTGATTTCAGGTTATATTGCTAATCAATACATACTTGGTGGGGCTTTATACCTACTTGGTAGAGTAACATATTTTTATTTGTATACCCTTTTTAATCATGACGTTAAGTTTTTTATTTTTAAAAAACATAAAGTATTAACAGCCATATTAACAGGGGGTCTTATTTTTATACTGCTTTTTATTGTTATGAACTTGCCGGTTGCTATAGACTCTAATGAGTTTTGGGTAATATTTTCAACTATAATTATTATTTTACTGCAACAAAGCCTTGTAAACAGGTTAAATCAGTTATTAAAAACCAATATTATAAACAAAAAACTCTATTTATTATCAAATTTTATTATAAATTTAATATTAATATTTATAAATTTAATTATTGTAGGGTTTTTAATACCCGATAAAAACTGGATGCTTATTGGCTTAGGTTTAATATTATCTTTTGTTATAGAATTGATTGAAGCACGCAATAAGGATTTTAGTCTCCTTAAAATAAAAGATAATAAAAAAGTAAAATCAATTATTGAGTACCTTAATAGTATTCATTCGTATAAAGTGTTTAAATATTTAAGCTTATTAATTGTTATAGGTTTACAGATAACATCGGTGCATGTTTCTACTTTTATAGTATTATTTTCCGATAAAATGATAGTGTTTTTTAGTTTGTTCGCTATTTGTGTTTTTTTTACAAGAAGTTTTGTTGAATTTATTATAAAGGGCTTAAATAAAAAAGATGTGGATTTTACAAACTTATTGTTTGTTGGGTTATTAATTTGGGTATATAGTTTAACATTATTTTATAATATAAAGCCTACAAATAATGTTATACCCATATCTGCATATTTGTCTATTATTCTAAGCTCCATAGGTTTAGCATTAACAATAGCCTGCCTTAATATTATAGAGAAACAGATGTACGATGTTATTGCTTTTGCAAAATCTGATTTTTTAATTTATTACAGAAACATAAGAAACCTTTATCAAAATGTTGCCGCAATAGTCGGGCAGTATGTAGCCCTTGTTGTACTGGCATTTTTGTATTTTTATAATGCAGGATCCATAAGCAATTTAGATATTTTTTATAATTTAAAACCTTTAATGATCCTTCCTGCAATTGCTGTAGTATTAGCTGCCACCCTTATGGCTTTAAAGTTTCCAATAAACAAAAGATATTTTGAAAAACTTAACAAGTTTTTGAATATAAAGGCGGGAGAAAAAAATATTCCTTTAAAAAAACAGCTGGAAAATGTGTTTATAAAAAAACATAGCAGGCGTGTTGGAATTAAAATAATAATAGCCTTATTAAGGCCTTTATATTATCATAAACTCATAGATAGTGAAAACATAAAAAAATACGAAGATGGAACCATTATTTTTATATGTAACCATGGTGAACTATATGGACCGGTTGTTGCAAATGTGTATGTTCCATGTTCTTTTAGGCCATGGATAATAAGTGAACTTTATGATAAAGAGAGTTTTATTGAATATACATACACCAATACATTTTCTAAACAAAAATGGTTGCCTGAAAAACTGCAGATGCCTTTAGCCAAACTTTTAGCTCCGGCTATGATTTGGGTTGCAAATTCAATAGAATGTATACCCGTGTATAGAAACAAGCCGGAAGAACTTATTAAAACATTCAGGATGTCGGTAAATGCTATGGAGTCGGGGGATAATTTGCTTATATTTCCGGAAAATCCTGCACTTGATGGAGGGGATGGAAAATATAAGCTCAAGGGTACAGGCAAGTTTTATTCCGGCTTTGCTTTAATGGGGCAAGCCTTGTATACAAAAACAAACAAAATAGCCAA
>JAAZPT010000064.1 GCA_012797085.1 Christensenellaceae bacterium
CAAAAGCATTAATGAAATACCGGTAACAATATCAGGCATTGTCATTGGTATGTTGGTTAGTGTCATCATAAAGGCTTGTGGGCGTTTTTTCATGGCATGTATGCCTATAGCTGCAAGAGTACCAATTGCTGTTGCAATTATCGCAGCCAATATAGCTACAGACAAAGTAACATATAATGCATTCATAATTGCCCTATCATTAAGAAGTTCCGCATACCATCTAAAGGAGAAACCTTCCCACTTGGCTCGGCTTTTTCCTGCATTAAAGGATTGAAAAACCAAAACTCCTATGGGTAAATACAAAAAGAATAATATGAGGGCGATATAAGTGTTTCTTAAAAATTTTCTCATAGAAAACTACCCCCTTCACCTTCCGGGTCAACTTTTCTAAGTATCCCCAAGCTTATTATAATTAGCACCATCATAATAAGAGATAAGGCACTACCTGAGTTCCAGTTTCCTTCTGTAAGAAATTTGTTTTCTATTAAATCTCCAAACATCATAGTATTCCCGCCACCTAATATTCTTGGTATAAAGAATGTAGTAACCGATGGCATAAACACCATTGTAATACCTGAAATAATACCGGGTATACTGGTTGGCAAAACCACCTTAATAAATGTAGTAGACGGGTTTGCCCCCAAATCATAGCTTGCCTCTATAAGTCTATAATCCATTTTTGCAAGGGATGTATAAATTGGAAAAATCATAAAGGGTAAAAAGTTGTAAATCATACCAAGCAATACTGCTGTATTGTTATACAAATAACTTTTTCGCTCTAATCCCATCATGCCCCTTAAAGTATTTAACAAGCCATTATCTTCTAATATTGACATCCATGCAATTGTTCTTAAAAGGAAGTTCATCCACATGGGAATAATAAACAATACTATTATTACCGGACCCAACTTCATGTTTCTATCAGCAATAAAGTATGCTACCGGGTAAGCAACAAGCAAACAAATTGCTGTACATTTAAACGCCATGGATAAAGAATAAAGCAAAATATCAACATTTACAGTGCCCGGCTTGATAAGTGTAGCGTACTCCGGCCCTAAGCCAGCATATATTTGGTTTTTTTCATAGTTGCTATCCATAAAGCTTTTAAAGTTGTTTATAGTAAAAGCACCTGTACTATCTGTAAGAGCATAATAAGCAACAAGAATAATAGGTAAAACTGTAAAAATTATCATCCAAATCAGATAACCTGAAGCAAATAAAGATCTATGCATTCCTTTTTTTAATTTTACCCAAATAAGTATAATAAATACAAAAAATACCAGTAAAATTGCTATTAGCAAAGTACTGTTTAATTGGAAAGCGTTGGCCAATTAGTTACCTCCTTATATTCTCATAATATGGATATTGAAGGGTATAATTTGTATACCTACTTTTGTACCTTCTTCTCTCATTTTTGTGGATTGAACCAAAAATGTATCAGTATTTGTTTTTATAATCATTTCATAATGAACGCCTTTAAATACAACACTTATTACTCTACCTTCTATTTGGCCCTTATCAACATCAACAATTTTAATATCCTCAGGGCGAACAACAACATCAACAGGCTCGTTTTTCTTAAAACCTTTATCAACACAAGGGAAATCAAAGTTTGCAAAATTAACAAGTTCGTCTTTAAGCATTATACCTCGGTAAATGTTGCTCTCACCAATAAAGTCGGCAACAAACGCATTAACCGGTTCGTCATATATTTCTTTAGGTGTGCCCATTTGTTGGATTTCACCATCATGCATTACAACTATATTATCGCTCATTGTAAGGGCTTCTTCCTGGTCATGAGTAACGTAAAGGAAAGTAATACCCACTTCTTGTTGCATGTTTTTAAGTTCAAGTTGCATTGACTTTCTTAATTTTAAATCAAGAGCTCCCAAAGGTTCATCAAGCAATAATACTTTCGGCTTATTTACTAAGGCCCTGGCAATTGCTATCCTTTGTTGTTGACCACCGGATAAGGAGTCAACCGATCTTTTTGCATAGGTACTGAGGTTAACTAATTCGAGCATTTGACCAACACGCATTTCAATCTCATGCTTTGGTACTTTTGCAACTTTCAAGCCGAAAGCAATATTTTCATGCACATTTAAGTGAGGAAAAAGAGCATATTTTTGGAAAATTGTATTAACTTTTCTTTTGTATGGAGGTACATCGGTAATATCCTTGCCCTCAAAAAGAACACTGCCTACTGTTGGATATTCAAAACCGCCGATTATCCTTAATGTAGTGGTTTTACCGCAACCGCTGGGCCCTAATAAAGTTACAAATTCATTTTTCATTATTTGAAGGTTTATGTTTTCAAGAACACTAACACCATCAAATTCCTTTGAAACATTTTTTAATTCTACAATTACTTTATCTTGAACCATGTTTTTACTCCTTTAAAACAAGTATAATCATTTCATAACTTAATAAAATTATGATGAATTTAAAACATAGTAAAATTACAATGTTAGGAATTAATTATATTATTTAATCCTTAATTTTGCAACATTATAGTAATTTCGGTTTTGTTAAAATAAAATCAACAATATATCAAAATGCTTTATTAAACTATTTAGCATTATTTTATTGATAAAAGCTGTTTTTAAAGGTATAATTATAAAGTATGGAATTTATTAGGAGGTAATTTAATGGAAAATGAAGTAAGTAGTTCCAATTTTATTTGGGATATTATAGATCAAGATTTATTGGATGGTAGGTATGGCTCTGTACATACACGTTTTCCTCCTGAACCAAATGGTTATTTACATATAGGGCATTGCAAAGCCTTGGTTACAAACTTCGGTACTGCCGAAAAATATAACGGCTTATGCAATTTGCGCTTTGACGATACAAACCCAACAAAAGAGGAAACCCATTTTGTTGAAGGAATAATGGAAGATATTCACTGGTTAGGCTTTGACTGGAATGGCGGCCTTTATTACGCAAGCGATTATTATCAAAGAATGTACGATATTGCTGTTGACTGGATAAAGCGTGATTTAGCTTATGTTGATGAATTAAGTGCTGAAGAGATAAGGGAATATAGGGGTACATTAACTGAACCCGGTAAAGAAAGCCCTTATAGAAACAGACCCATAGAGGAAAGCCTAAGGCTTTTTGAAGAGATGAAAAACGGAAAACATGCTGAAGGTAGCATGGTTTTACGTGCAAAAATAGACATGGCTTCACCAAATATGAATATGCGCGACCCCGCCATGTACAGAATATTGTTCTCTCACCACCATAGAACTGGTGATGATTGGTGTATATATCCAATGTACGATTATGCCCA
>JAAZPT010000065.1 GCA_012797085.1 Christensenellaceae bacterium
ATATTTTAACTTTATTCCCTATGGTGTTGATGAAAATGGCTATATAGATATGGATAATCTTAGGGAACTTGCTTTGGCAAACAAACCTAAATTAATTGTTGCAGGTGCTTCAGCATACTCAAGGGCTATACCCTTTGATGAATTCAGAAAAATAGCCGATGAAGTAGGCGCATTGCTAATGGTAGATATGGCACATATCGCCGGATTAGTTGCAGCAGGTGTTCATATGAGCCCTGTACCTTATTGTGATGTTGTTACAAGTACAACCCATAAAACATTACGTGGACCACGTGGCGGCCTGATACTTTGCAAAGAACAGTATGCAAAAGCAATAGATAAGGCAATTTTCCCCGGTATACAAGGTGGCCCCTTGATGCATATTATAGCATCTAAGGCGGTATGTTTTGGTGAGGCACTTCAACCTGAATTCAAAAAATATGCTCAACAAATTGTAGATAATGCAAAAGCCCTTGAAAATGCCTTTAAAGCGGTTGGCATTAAACTGGTGTCCGATGGTACGGATAATCATCTTATGCTTGTTGACCTAAGCGATACCGAAAGAACAGGTTTAGAAATGGAACAACTGCTTGGTAAAGCATATATTACTGTTAATAAAAATACAGTTCCCGGTGAAAAACGTAGCCCCTTTATAACAAGTGGTATACGTGTTGGTACACCTGCAGTTACCACAAGGGGTCTTAAGGAAGAACATATGGTTAAAATAGCAAATTGGTTTAACAAAATTTTAATTGAAGGTGAATCGGTTTGTGATAGTGTTAGAGAAGAAGTTAAAGCACTTATGGCAAATTTCCCTTTATATCAATAATGAACGATAATACTGCCTATAATAAAGGGATTATTGGGGAAAACAAGGCATTAAACTATCTGAACGGCTTAGGTATGCAACATTTACAAAGTCGATATAAAACCCGGTACGGTGAAATAGACCTTATAATGCAACAGGGCGATACTATTGTGTTTGTTGAGGTAAAGTACAGGAAAAAGGGCTTAGAGGGAGATGGTTTATATGCTGTTACAAAACAAAAACAAAATAAGTTTAGCCTTGCTGCTCAACAATATATTCAGGAAAACAACTTGCAATGTTTTGTGCGTATAGATGTTATAGAAATTATAGGCGATAAAATTAATCATATTCAAAATGCATTTTAAACCTGTAAATTATTTACAGGTTTTTATTTGTAAAAATTAATTCAAAATGCCTTGTAAGGCTTGACTTTATGTCTATCCTTTTGTATACTACAAGTAGTTTACGGTATGATGAAGACCATGTTTTAAGCAAGTGTTTTTTAAGAGAGTTGTACATTGGCTGCAAGTATAACAAAACACCCTTATTATACCAGCTTTTGACCGTAACGTGTAACATGCGTTATAGTGTTGCTGAGTGGTGTATACAAGCAGGGTGGAACCGCGGATTTTCGTCCGTCCCGGCAGGGGCAGGCGTTTTTTTATTTTCAATTTTTATATTAGGAGGATTTTATGAAAATCAAATTAAAAAATAGTGATAAATTTTTGGAGTTTAATGAACTTCAAAGTGCAGCGGCAATTATTAAAGCTTTTGAAATAGATGGGGAAAGTAAACCCTTTGCAGTAAAAATAAATGGTGAAGAAGCTGTTGATATAAATACAATAATATCAATGGATGCAGAAATAGAGCCTGTTACATTTGAAAGTGAAGAAGGCAAAAAAATATTCCGTCATAGTGCATCTCACTTGATGGCCATGGCTGTAAAGGAGCTTTATCCCGATGTAAAATTAGCAATAGGCCCGGCAATTGAGGATGGGTTCTATTATGACTTTGATACCGATGTGGTCTTTGGTAATGCGGAGTTGGGTGAAATTGAAAAAACAATGAAAAAGCTTTCTAAAAAGAATATTAAGTCAGAACGCTTCACATTGCCAAGGAATGAAGCTATAGCTAAAATGAAAGAAATGGGTGAAATTTATAAGGTAGAATTAATAGAAGATTTACCGGAAAATTCAGAAATTTCTTTCTATCAAATGGGTGATTTTGTTGATCTGTGCAAAGGTCCTCATGTGCCTTATTTAAATATGATAAAGGCATTTAAACTTACCCAGGCTGCTGGTGCTTATTGGCGTGGCAGCGAAAAGAATAAAATGCTTAAACGTATATATGGCACAGCCTTTGACACAAAGGAGGCTTTGGAAAAACACCTTAAAGCCATGGAAGAAGCAAGGAAACGCGACCATAATAAGCTTGGCAGAGAGCTTGAATACTTTACAACAGTAGACTATATTGGTCAAGGCTTGCCTATAATGTTGCCTAAAGGTGCAAGAGTTCTTCAAATACTTCAACGCTTTGTTGAGGATGAAGAGGAAAAACGGGGATACCTGTTAACAAAAACACCAATGATGGCTAAAAGGGATCTTTATAAAATATCGGGTCACTGGAGCCATTATAGAAGCAATATGTTTATTATTGGTGATGAAAACGATGAAGAGGGTGAAGTTTTTGCATTAAGGCCTATGACTTGCCCTTTCCAATTTCAACACTTTTTAAACCGTAGTAGATCTTATAGAGATTTACCTGTGCGGCTTAATGAAACAAGTACATTATTCCGCAATGAATCATCAGGTGAAATGCATGGTTTAATAAGGCTAAGGCAGTTTACCATATCAGAGGCTCATATAATTTGTACATTGGAACAAGTAGAGCAAGAGTTTGATAATTGCGTAAGGTTAGCTCAGTTTATGCTCGAAACTGTAGGGCTTGAAGAAGATGTATCCTACCGCTTTAGCCTATGGGATGAAAACAATCGTGATAAATACATAGGCGACCCACAAAGTTGGGAAAACACTCAAGGACTTATGAGAAACATATTAAATAACATTGGAATAAAGTATACTGAAGCCATTGGTGAGGCTGCCTTCTATGGTCCCAAGTTGGATATTCAAATTAGAAACGTTTTTGGTAAGGAAGATACTCTTATCACAGTACAAATTGACTTCCAGTTGGCGGAAAAATTCGGAATGCAATATACGGCAGCCGATGGCAGTAAAAAACATCCAATTATTGTTCATCGTACATCAATAGGCTGCTATGAGCGTACATTAGCATTGCTTATAGAAAAATATGCAGGAGCGTTGCCTCTTTGGTTATCACCTGAACAAGTTAGAATACTTACAATTACTGATAGACAGGATGACTGGGCCTATGAAGTGGATAAGGCCTTAAAAGCTATTGGTATTCGCAGTGAAGTAGATAAAAGAAATGAAAAAATCGGCTATAAGATACGTGAAGCAAAACTAGAAAAATTACCATATATGATTATACTTGGCGATAAGGAGTCCGATAGCAAAACCCTTACAATTAGGGATAGGTCAGACAGTAGTACAGAAAATGTTAAGCTTGATGAATTTATCGCTAAACTAAAACAACAAATAGACAGCAAAGAAAAGTATTAATTGTAGATTGTGAAAAAAGTATAAATAAATATCCGCCGGAAAAGCCGGTGGATATTTAATATATAGTTTTGTATAATAATATATTAATATTTAATATAAAATATAATATTTTTAATGCTTTTTGCTGGTTTTGCTATGTATATAATCTTTTTTTATGATATAATCTAAATGTTATTATTTATTTGGTAGTGGTTAATTATGGGTGAAAGAAATTTTAGCTTTCGTTTTATGGAGGAAGCTTTAAAACAGGCTGAAATGGCTTATAATGAAGGTGAAGTTCCCGTTGGAGCCGTAATTGTTCATGATGGTGAAGTTTTATGTGCAGACCATAACAGAAGGGAACAAAACAAAGATCCCCTTGCTCATGCCGAAATGCTTGTTATAAAACAAGCAAGTGAGCTGCTTGGAAAGAGGCGTTTGAATGATTGTGCTTTGTATGTAACATTAGAGCCTTGTCCTATGTGTGCAGGCGCTATGATAATGAGCATGCTTAAAGAATGTTTTTTTGGGGCAAGCGATCCAAAACATGGTTGTTGTGAAAGTTTATATGCCTTGTGCAGCGATAGGGCTTTTAACCATAATGTTCAAACTTTAGGCGGAATAATGGAAGATGAATGTAAAAGTCTTTTAGATAAATTCTTTTTAGAAAAAAGAAAGAAAAAAAGCAAATAATGGGCCACGACACCACTTTTGGCTAAAATATTGGCTATAAAAACAATAAACGCATTAAAAATG
>JAAZPT010000066.1 GCA_012797085.1 Christensenellaceae bacterium
GGCTATGGCAAGATATATGATGGTACTTTCTCTGGGACCCTTATAGGAGGTAATGGAGTGACAGCAGAACTTCTTGCCCAAAATGGAATTATAGTCCTTGGAGAATCTCAAATCAGTAAACTTTTAAACTATATAATTGCTTTCATAGGATCAGCAGTTGCCTTATGGTTGGCACTTGATTTTATAACAAGCACATTAAGTGCTTTTAAAATAATAGGTCAAACTTATCATCAATTACCAATAACAAAAAGTATGATGATAAATTCCTTTATACATTATGTAATTGTATTCTTGATTAGTATTCCAGTGTTTAAAGGTAGAATGAAATTTATACTTGGAGGAAATTATGAGTAAAGAGTTTTTAGAAGAGATTATATCTGAAAAAATATCTGAAAGTGATACATTAGAATATAAAGATTACTATTTTGTAAATGGTAAATTAACAAGCCTAGATCAAAAAGAACTTGCTAAATTATTTAAAGAAATATGTGCCTTAGCTAACTATAATGGTGGCAAAATAATATTAGGATTAAAGGAAGATAATAACCATAACCCTTCAGAATTATCTGATGTAGGTGTGAACAAAGATACATTCGAAATGTGGGAACAAGCTTTAAGAAATAAACTTTCTGTAAATATTATCCCCTCTCTCTATGGTATAAAAACTGAACTTGTTGAAGTTAGTGATGATACTAATTGCATTATCATAGATGTACCTAGAAGTGTATTAAAACCACACGCATATAACACTGGTAGTAACCATGAATTTTATATAAGAAATGGAAATACTTCCATTCAAATGAGATACAATGATTTGAAAAATAGTTTTGATGCACTGAGTAATAGACAACAAAAATTAGAAAGCTTTAGAAACGAAAGAATTTCTAGTATTTTAAATAGTGAAATAGATGATAAGTTAATAACATCACCTATATTATTAATCCACATTCTACCTGAAGTTTCATTTGATGAAATAACATATATTAATCTAAAAGCTTGTGAATATAATGATAATTTAGATATTTTCAATCCCGATGGCTACCATGGTTCAGTAAATTATAATGCAAATGGTTTAATCAAAACTCGAAGAAATCATAAAGATTTCTTATCAACATATATACAAGTTTTCTCTAATGGCAATTTAGAAATTGGAGAAATTTATTTGATGAAATATGATGTGGATGAAAATCCTAAAATGATTTACTTTTGGGATAAGTTTGAAAAAATTATTGCGAAAAAAATATATAATTATTGCAAAGAACTGTACAAACAAAGATTAGGAACTGGATTCTATATTTCTTTTACCTTATTAAATGTTAAAGATTATTACTCAAGAACTTCAGGTTTCGGAGAGCTTTCTGAACCCATAAAGCAAAATATCATTAAGTCTCAATTTGTTAAGTGGGATATAAATACATCTTATCAATCATCTATGTACCAGCTTTTCAATAAATTTGCTAATATCTTTGGTTCAAGAGAATCATGGCTATATAATGATGGAGAACCTATTGCTGAGAAATTTAATTTTATAGCTGAAGATTAGAAACAACTTAATACACGCTTAACGCTTATAACTTTAATAGCAAGCACAGTAAGTGTACGGACACTTACGAAAAAATTAATGGAGCAAACCTTTACGGAATGCTCCATTTTTTTAATTTTTACCTTGTTAGGGAGAACCCTAAGACCCCGAAATATATTCTATAAAGGAGAATAAAATGGCAAATAGATTTAGAAATGAAAGAATAGAAATAAAACTAACTAAAGAAGAAAAGGAAGTTTTTGAAAAGAAAATGAAACTTGCTAATTGTAAAACTATGTCCCACTTTCTTAGAAAGTGTGTATTAGAAAAAGAGATTTATGTTGTAGATTTAGAACCATTTAGAAACCTACAATGGCTACTTTCAAATGCAACAAATAACATAAACCAGATTGCAAAAGCTACTAATACAACTGGTGTTATTTACAAGAATGAAATTGAATCAATGAACAAACATATAGAAAATTTATCAAGAGAAATATGGCAGATCCATTCCCTACTTTTAAATAAATCAAAAGAAAATTCTGGTGATTAGTATGGCAATTACAAAAATACATCCTATAAAATCAACTCTAAATTTGGCAATAGATTACATTACTAAGAGCGAAAAAACTGATGAAAAAATCTTAGTATCTTCATTCA
>JAAZPT010000067.1 GCA_012797085.1 Christensenellaceae bacterium
ATATTATTACCGATTTCTTTTAAATCATGTTTTTTAATTGAAAAATAATCTATACTTCCAACAACATTATTTAAAAAGTTTGCTTCTTCAACACCGTCTTCATTTTCAGATATTACTGCAATATTTTTCCCTTTATAAAACATTGCATCACAAGTAGCACAGTAACTTATACCATTACCAATTAATTCACTTTCGCCATCAAAATATTTTGGTTTTGCGATACCTAAACATAATACAACAGCTTTTGATTCTATAATATCGTCACCTTGCAACAACATAAAAATATCTTCATTTTTTATAATTTGCCTAACTAAACCGGTCTTTATTTCAACACTCATATCTAAAGCCTGTTTTTCAAAGGTTTCTAACATTTCAACGCCACTAACCATAGGCATTCCGGGGTAATTATCGATTTGATCAGTTTTCCATAAAAGGTTTGATTTTATGCTGTTGCTTAAAATAGCAGTTTTTAAGTTTCTTCTTCTTGCTGTTAATGCACAGGATATACCTGCAGGACCATTACCAACAATTACAACATCATACATTTTACACCTCAAATTAGTTGTTTTCTAAAGATAATATGCAAATATTATTATCGTCATTAATAGTTGCATTTATACCAAATAAAGACTCTAAATCATTAATATTAATATAATAATTACTTCCAACAGAAAGAATATTCGTTAATATTGTTTGATTATTGTTGTCTATTGAAAATTCAAAAATGTTTGGTATAGATGTATCTTCACTTTCATTATAAACATTAACATCAAAAACGAAACTAAAAGTTTCAGAAAAGCTTTCATCCACAACATCTAAAACAGTTGTTAACAGTATCCAAATATTATCGTTAGAATTATTTGCAATTAATAATGGTTTTTCATCACTACTTGCTACAGGTGATCCATCTTCGAGCATAATGCTATAGTTTTTTAAATAGTCAAAATTAAAATTTTCTCCATTTAATTCCAACATAAATGGTAATTCTATATCATTTAATTCATCTTGTATTGTGGGTAAAGTGTTTTCTTCTAAAAATATAGGTACAATTGTATTGAAGGTACTTTCATATTCTATAGCTGGTGCAGGAGTGAATTGAGGTTCTAACTTTAAAATATTATCACTTTCGTAAAGCACAGTTAGTGTTTCACGACCGGCTATACCATCAGCAGACAAACTGTGTAATTTTTGGAATATCCTAACTGCCTCTAAGGTTTGGTATCCATAAGCGCCATCAATTTCACCGTTATAATAACCATATTTCTGTAAAGCGACCTGGAGGTTTTTTACATCATCACCCTTATCTTTAAATTTAATTTGCTTATAATTAGGGTTTGAAGTAAAATCCGGCTTAGGAACAGGAGAGGGACCAGGAGTATAATATGGAGTTATTGTAGGAGTTGCGGTAATGGTTGGCGCTGGTTCAACAGTACTAACTACAATTTGAGTTGGCTCC
This sequence comes from Christensenellaceae bacterium, assembly GCA_012797085.1. Classification (GTDB taxonomy): domain Bacteria; phylum Bacillota; class Clostridia; order Christensenellales; family Aristaeellaceae; genus JAAZPT01. The sequence goes on from JAAZPT010000067.1 coordinate 1,457, forward strand.
GGTGAATATTGAATATCTGCTGGTGCTGCTTGCATAGAGCTTGAGTACACCAAGGCCATATATAATGTTAAAACATTTAATAAATCCATCTTACACCTCGTATTTGTATATTTTTAATTATTAAATTATAACATATAAATTATTATTTTAAAACTTGTTGAAAATTAATTGAAAAGCTAGTAAACTTTAAATAATTTTCATAATATTAATTTTTGGGAGACAGATATGCTTGGACAAGTTTGGATAAAAACATTTGTTAAAGATAAGCTAAAGTTTAATATATTGTATTCAAGTACAAAATCCAATGTAGAGGAGACTCTTTATTGTGCCTTAAAGGAGCTTGATATTTCACAACCGATTTGGAATATCAAACATAAAAAAGAATGGAACAATTTTGGCCTAACAAGGTTTAAACCAAATGATTTTATTGATAATGTAAATTTTGATTTTTTAGAAATTAGCTATATAGCACCGAAAGTAAATAAAAACAAAAAGTAACAAACTATTTTTTGCTATTAAACCATTCTTTTGTTAATCCAACATCTTTATTAATTCTTTTAATTAATTCTTCTTTATTGTTAAATTTAAACTCATCACGAATTTTACTGTGGAAAAGGATTGTAATATTCTTATTATATAGATCAATATTTTTATCTAGTATGTATGCCTCTATTGAAGGTTTACCCTCGGGGAATGTTGGATGAACACCAATATTTACAGTTGCAGGGTATTCTTTTTTTTGGTTGTCTTCAATTACAATTGATGCAATATATACACCATCAGTTAAGTTTTTTCTATTTTGATATGGTATGTTTGCTGTTGGAAAACCTAATTTTCTGCCAATTTTTTTCCCTTGTAAAACAACACCGCTTATTTTACAAATATAATCCAAGTTAATTGCCATAACTATTAATTTTTCTCCATTGTTTTAAAATAAAATTTCTTTGAATAAAAAAGTATAAAAGTGTCCATACTAAACCTAAAAATATTGCAATTAAAACACTCTTGTTTGAATAATCCAATTTTAGTATTTGTTTAATAACTATAAAAGGTATA
>JAAZPT010000068.1 GCA_012797085.1 Christensenellaceae bacterium
AGCAACTATTATTATACCATCTTGGCTCAAATGCCTTCTATCTCTTAAAACTGCATTGCCAACATCACCTATACATAAACCGTCAACCATGAGCGAGCCGCTTTGTACGGTTTCGCCTAAAGCCAAAGCTTTTTCAGTCATTTCTATAACTTGACCTGTTTCAGGTATAATTATGTTTGCTGGAGGCATACCCAGTGCTTCACCAAGCTCAGCATGTTGCCACAACATTCTATATTCGCCATGTACAGGTATAAAGTATTTTGGTTTTACTAATGTATGTATTATCCTTAATTCTTCCTTACAAGCATGGCCGGATGAATGTACTTCAGCTAATGAATTATAAATAACATGAGCGCCGCATCTATATAGCTGATTTAATACTCTTGCTGTATTTTTTTCATTTCCTGGTATAGGGCTTGAAGACAAGATAACTGTATCTGTTGGCCTTATTCTAATTTTACGATGTTCACCAAAGGCCATTCTTGTCAACCCGGCCATTGGTTCACCTTGGCTACCGGTTGTTATGATAAGAATTTGGTCATCCCTATAATTATCAACTTCTTCAGGTTCAATTAGCCAACCCTCAGGTATCTCAAGTTCGCCTATTTCCATAGATACACGGGCGACATTGATCATGCTCCGACCTATAAAACAAATCTTTCTACCATACCTTATTGCGGAATTTACAGCCATTTGTATACGGTAAACATTACTTGCAAACATTGCAACCACTATTCTACCATAAGCCTCTTCAAAGAGTGTTTCAAAGGTTTCGGCTATTTTACTTTCACTTAAAGTATGCCCCTCATGCTCAACATTAGTGCTTTCACATAACAAAGCCAAAACACCATCAGCACTGGCTTCAGCAAAGGCTGTTAAATCAGTTACAGAACCTTTTATAGGTGTATAATCTATTTTAAAGTCGCCGGTATGTATTACTGTTCCGGCGGGGCTTTTAATAATTAATGCCATAGCTCCTGGTATAGAGTGATTAACGTTTACAAATTTTATGGAAAAGCAACCAAGCTTTATAACTTGGCCAGGATTTACATTGTTTAGTGAAATTGGGGGTAATCGATGTTCTTTAAGCTTAATATCAACTAGCGACATAGTAAATTTACTACCATACAATGGTGCTTGTAGTTGACTCATAACATATGGTATAGCACCAATATGGTCTTCATGACCATGGGTAAAAACAAAGCCTTTTATCTTGTTTTTATTTTCAATTAAGTATGATATATCAGGTATTACAAGGTCTATACCAAGCAAATCTTCATGGGGAAACATACTGCCACAGTCCACTATTATTATATCGTCTCCACACTCAATTACGGTTAAGTTTTTGCCTATCTCATCAACGCCACCAAGAGGTATAATGCGCAATTTGTCTTTTTTTGCCATAAGAACCCTCCTTTCATTTTTTTAAAAAATTTAAATCATATAATAATATCTTTGAAGATATCTAATTCAAGCACAATAAAACACGAATTAATATTTTTTGCATAAAAGAAAAATGCATAAAAATATCTCATTAAAAACAAATATGCTATAATGTTTTATCTTTTTACATTATAGCATAGCTAAAGGCTTATTACCATAGCAAATAGGGAAATATTTAAAATAAAAACAACACAAAATAAAAAAATGCTCAAAATTCTTGAACATTTTTTTATTATTATACTTTTTTACATTAATTTATTTAACATGTTCTCAAGGTTTGCTTTTTGAGTTAAACCAATGGCTTTTTCCTTGGCTTCTCCATTTTTAAATACAATAATTGTAGGTATGCTCATTACACCGTAGCGTTGTGCTAAGCCGGGGTTTGCATCTACATCCACCTTGTAAACATCAGCTTTACCAGACATTTCTTCTGCTAATTTATCAATTGTTGGAGCCAACATTCTACAGGGCCCACACCATGTTGCTGTAAAGTCAACCAATACCGGTTTATTATTTTTTAAAACTTTTGCGTCAAATTCGCTTTCCATTAATTGTAATGCCATAATTATTCTCCTTTATTAATTCTTATTGAATCCATTGTAAATGCAGGAACACCTGTACAGGAAGGATCAACTACTTTGCCAACGATAAATGGTTCCCAGGCAGCAGGCTTTTTTCTAAGTCGCTCACTTACTCCTAAACCAAGCATACTTAAAGCCAAACCGCTAACACCGCCAATTAAAGTTGTAACATCGCTTGTTTTCATATCAAAATACTTTGGTATAACACTACCTAACACCAAACCAACAAGCAAACCTATTAATGGTATTAAATAAGCTACGGCTGTTGCTTTTAAAAACTGTTCGTTTGGCAAGCTAACATCAACAAAATCACCAACATTATAGTTGCCTGGCATTGTTAATCGAGCAGGAGTGTTATTTAAATTACAACCGCGGCACTTTCCACAAGCTTCTAATCTAACAAACTCAATTTCACAGTTACCATTATTATTGGCAATAACTTTACCGGTTCTTATCATTGTTAATCCTCCATTATACATGGACTATTAATCCTTGCATATATTATATAAACTAAATTTTTTATTTTGAAACATCTTTATAAATATAAA
>JAAZPT010000069.1 GCA_012797085.1 Christensenellaceae bacterium
TAATGTCTAAAGGAAAAATTGTTAGCGAAATCAAAGGCGAAGATATTAATAAAAATAATTTAACACGTAACATAACCATGAAGAATAGGTGATATTATGAATAAAGAAAAACTCAAAAAACTAATGGTAGGAAGCTTTGGTACATTTGTACTATTGCTTTTACTTTTAACTGTTTTTACAATACTTTCAGACATCTTTATGTCTAAGGGGAATATAACAAACCTTCTTATACAAAGTGGTACAAATGCAATTATTGCTGTTGGTATGACATTCATTATTATGTCGGGTAACATTGATATATCCGTAGGAGCAATACTTGCGATGTCGAGTTGCTTGGGCGCAAGAATAATGGTTGATACAAACAACATTATATTAGGCTCGCTTGTTGCATTGTTAGTAGGTATAGCGCTAGGTTTGTTTAATGGGTATTTAGTTGCCTATTTAAAGTTTCAACCCTTTATAGTTACTCTTTCAACGATGTGGCTTTATCGTGGTATGGCATATCTTTACACGGGTGGCATGAGTATAGTTGGTATGCCAAGAGCTTTTACAGAGCTTGGAAGGGGGAAAATGTTTGCTTTGCCAAATGTAGTATGGCTTATGATAATTTTATATATAATATGTTATTTTATATTGCAAAAAACAACATTTGGCAGAAAAGTTTGTGCCATTGGAGATAATAAAGAAGCAGCAAGATTGTCAGGCATAAATGTAAAAAGAACAACCCTTGTGGTGTTTGCTATGTCTGGTTTTTTTGCAGCACTAAGTGGGCTTGTTTATATGTCAAGGTTAAATTCCGGGCAGCCTATTGCAGGCCAATCATATGAGATGTATGCTATTGCAGCAGCAGTAATTGGTGGCGCAAGCCTTATAAAGGGAGGCATTGGTAATCTTATAGGCACGCTTATAGGTGCAATTTTTATTGCGGCTTTACAAAATGGTTTAACAATATTAAACGTTGGTACATATTGGCAACAAGTATTTATGGGCTTAGTTGTTTTATTAGCCGTTGCAGTTGACAGGTTAAGAAAATTATAAATCAAATTATTAGTACATATATAAAGGAGAAAACATATGAAACGAATTGACAACATTCCAAAAACTATGATGGCAGTTAGAAGCCATGGTCCAAAAGATAATCGCTATGAAGAAATTCCAGTACCGGAAATCAATGAAGATGAAGTTCTTGTAAAAGTTGAAGCTTGTGGCATATGCGCTGGTGATACAAAAAGTTACCAAGGTGCTGCAATGTTCTGGGGTGGTGGTGTTTTACCTCCATGGACAAAAGTTCCTGTAGTTGCTGGCCACGAATTTATTGGCGAAGTAGTAGCAATTGGGGATAATGCTGCTAAAAAGCATAAGCTTAAAGTTGGTGACAGAGCTATTGCTGAACAAATAGTTCCTTGTGGGGAGTGCAGGTTTTGCAAATCGGGAGAATATTGGATGTGCCAACATCAAAACATACATGGTCATCAAGGCGAAGTTGCCGATGGAGGAATGGCTCAGTATATGAAATATGGACCTAATGATACTGTACATAAAGTTCCCAAACATATACCTGCAGAGCATGCTGCAATGATAGAGCCACTTTCATGTAGTGTTCATACTATTGAAAGAGCTAAAATAAAAATGAATGATGTGGTTGTAGTTGCAGGTATGGGACCAATTGGCCTTTGCAAAATACAATATGCCAAGTTAAAGTCTCCAAAAATGGTTATAGCTATTGATATTAACCCAAAAAGGCTAGAAGTTGCAAAAAAATTAGGGGTTGATGTAGTTATTAATCCCAAAGAATGTGATGCTGTTCAAGCGGTTCTTGACCTTACAGATGGTTATGGCTGTGATGTTTATATTAACAGTACTGGGCATCCATCTGGAGTTATTCAAGGTTTGCAAATGGTTAGAAAATTAGGAACTTTTGTAGAATTTGGAGTTTTTAGTAAAGAAACAAGTGTGGATTGGAGTATCATTGGTGACAGAAAAGAAATGACAATATATGGTGCACATATAAGTGGTCGCGATGGATATGAAATAGCTATAAGAACACTTGCAGATGGATTAATAAGAGTTGATGATATTGTTACACATAAATTTCCATTAAAAGATTGGGAAGAAGCTTTTGCTCTACAAGCAGATGGTAAAGAATCTATAAAAGTTGTATTAATTCCATAGTATATAATATTAATGTGCCTTAAAAATATAAATAAGTACTTATTTATATTTTTAATTTGGCTATATTTATAAAAATTAAGATACGAATATTGGGTAGGAGATTAAGAAGAACAAACATATAAGGAGTAATATATGACAAAAAAAGAATTAGAATTAAAAGCAACTCAAATTCGAAAAAAAACCTTAGAATTAATATATAAATCAAAAATGGGGCATGTTGGTGGCGACATGAGTATAGCGGATATTTTAACAGTGCTTTATTATAAAGTAATGAAACTTGATCCCAACAACCCCAAATGGGAAGGTAGAGATTATTATGTTCAAAGTAAAGGTCATGCTGTTGAAACATTGCTTACTATATTGAGTGATAAAGGCTTTTTTACTGATGAAGAACTTAGCACATTTGGCTCCTTTGGCTCTAAATATATAGGGCATCCAACAAATGTTGTAAATGGAATAGAGGTTAATACTGGTGCTCTTGGGCATGGTTTAAGCATTGCGGTTGGAATGGCAAAAGGCTTAAAGATGGATAACAAATTAAACCATGTTTATTGCTTAATGGGTGACGGTGAGGTTGCCGAGGGGTCAATTTGGGAAGCTGCAATGGCCGCATCCCATTATAAGCTTGACAATTTAACTGCAATATTGGATAGAAATATACTTCAAATAAGTGGAAAAACAGAAGAAGTTATGAGTTTAGAACCATTAAAGGATAAGTGGGAAGCCTTTGGTTTTGAATTTATAGAAATTGATGGCCACGACATTGGCGAAATAGAAAAAGCGCTGTTATACAGAAAAGATGGTAAACCTATACTTGTTTTAGCAAAAACAGTTAAAGGAAAAGGTGTATCATATATGGAAAATAACAAATCTTGGCATCATGGTATACCTAATCAAGAACAATTTGATCAAGCGATGAAAGAATTTGATGAGGTGTTAACATGAGTAAAAAAATATCAAACAAAGAAGCAATTTGCAACGAATTAATAAATTTAGTAAAAGAAGAAAAAAATATTGTTGTTTTAACAAGTGATTCTCGTGGATCAGCTAGTTTAACGCCGTTTATTGAAAAATATCCACAAAATCATGTAGAAGTTGGTATTGCAGAACAAAATATTGTAGGAATAGCAGCGGGCTTAGCAGCAGTTGGTAAAATACCGATAGTTACATCACCAGCCTGTTTCCTTTCTGCTCGAGCAGTAGAACAAATAAAGGTGGATGTGGCGTATTCTAAAATGA
>JAAZPT010000070.1 GCA_012797085.1 Christensenellaceae bacterium
AATGCTTCGCCAAGTATAGCTGAAGTGTTTGCATCGGTAAGTGAATGAAGCTCCACTATGATATCCATATCTTCTCCACCAGCTTCTCTTACCGCTGCAATTCTGTCTACTGCTTTTTTCAAAGCACTATATTTCATAGAACCTCTGTGGTGTGTTCCTTGTGTTTGAAATATTGCTCTTACGTCACCACCGGATTCAACAGGAGCTAATACAGGGTCAACTTTTACCGCATCATAACCGTTTGCTACGGCATCTTTAGTAACATTATAATACTCTTCAGGCTCGTATAGTAACTGTAAGCTGTCTTTTTCTTCGATTAAACTTCTCCAACCAAATTGTAATTGAGATGCATAAGCTCTTAATTTGTCGTTGGTTTTTCCACCTAATAGCTTATAAACAGGTACATTCAATGCTTTACCTTTTATATCCCAGCAAGCTATATCTATAGCGGCCATTGCTGCAGATATTACCGCTCCGCCACCCATACCCCAGAATGTGTGTCTATGTAGGTGTTCCCAAATTTTTTCTGTATCAAAGGGGTCCATACCTATAATGAGTTTTGCGAAATCCTGACATTGGCCGAAAGCAGCTTCAAAACTGTTGCCATAGGCAAGCCCTGCTTCCCCCCAACCATAAATACCTTCATCTGTATTTATTTTCAATGTAATATAATTACCCAAATAACATTCTACACTCTTAATTTTCATAATTTTCTCCTTTCAAAAATACAAAGTAAAAGTGTCAATTCTTTTAATCCTTTATTACATTATAGGGGTAAATCTAAGTTTTTATATTTAATTTAAAAATGCTATTTTACATCAGTAAATTTTGTAGTTGAGGCTTTTAAGTCATCTTATAATTTACACACCTACTGCTCTAAACTCAAATTAATTAATGGTTACAATTTCTGCTGTATCGATTGCCATTTTAGATAACTCTTGACCTATACCAGGAATTTCAGGAATTTGGAAGTATCCGTCAATAGGCTGATAGTCGTATTCACACTGATTAATAATAGAAGGAGTTGTGTTTGCAAAATGATGCTCATGAATAATAAAGTTTGGAATGGCAGCTTCCAAATGTAAAGATGCTGCAACGCCAACTGGGCTGGTGCATACATGTGATTGTATACCTACATCATATACATGTGCCATATCTGCAATTTTCTTAGCTTCCGTTAATCCTCCGCAGTTTCCTATATCAGGCTGCAACATTGCAAGGCTACCATTTTCCAAGAAAGGTAAGAATCCCCATCTTGTATATGTTCTTTCACCGCCTGCAAGAGGTATTTCTATATTGTCTGCAACTTTTTTCATTACACCAGGATTAAGAGGTGTACAAGCTTCTTCAAGATACATAATGTCATATTTTGCCGCCATCTTTCCAAATTGAATTGCAGTATGAGCATCGGTCATGGCGTGATTTTCAGCTATGATATCTACTTTAGGTCCTACTACTTCACGTACTGCTGCAAGCCTTTCTTCTGCAATATCCATTATTTCTCTACTTAAGTACCCTGTTGTTCTCAAATGGTTGAATAATTTTCCATTTCTGTCAAATCTCATAAAGTTAACTTTAATTGCATCATATCCATCTTCTATAGCTTTTTGTGCGGCCTCTTTATAAAATTCAACTTCTGCACCGGCGTCCATAGGGTTAAATTCTTCTACTTTCCATCCGAATTGTAGTTGACTCGCATATGCACGAAGTTTATCTCTTTGTTTCCCTCCTAATAACTGATAAACAGGCACATTAAACGCTTTACCCTTGATGTCCCACAGTGCTACGTCAATTGCACTGAGTGCAGCCATCAGGATAGCTCCGTTACCTTGTCCCCAAAAAGATTGTTTGAAGATTTTTTCCCAAATTACTTCGTTATACATTGGATCCATACCTATAATCATAGGTGCAAAGTCCTTTAACAGTTCAAAAGCCCCTCTTGCCCCTGAACCTATACCTACTCCAGCTTCTCCAAGCCCATAAAAACCCTCATCAGTATTTACTCTACAAATGATAGGTCTTGTGCCTGCAGGGTCTTTCTTCAATGCTAAAATATCTACACTTGTAATTTTCATAATTTATTCCCTCTCTTTCCTATAATAATCTTATTGAATTGTTAAAGAATAACATAAAACTTATATTTTTCCCGCATCGTATATTAGATGCGGGAAAAATATTTTTAACTTTTAAATAAACAATTCTTACATACTATAAAATTATTCTGTCCAAACTGATGTATGTAACGTTATATTTCCTTTTCTAGCTCTATATATTCCAAGGATAACACATACAATTATAATTACTAAAGCACCTAATCTCATTGTCATATTCATACTGAATAAAGACTTTAAGAAAGTTATCAAATAACTTAAAAAAGAAATAAATATTATAAACTTATAAAGTCCACTAGGCATATGGAATTTGCTTTTTGCCCACTCTTTAGGATACATCTTGGGCATATTCAGCCATGCAGGTATGTTTAAGAAAGCCAATGCTGCTATTGCTAGCTGCATCATATTTGTGATAAGTGTTATAGAAAGGTTCAATAAAATCGGAATCAAGCTTACTATATACATAAATGTCAATATTTTGGTATAAGATCCTTTGTCATTTTGTGTACCGAATGATGAGGGTAACCATCCGTCCTTACAAGATTGACCTATTTGTATTGAGAAATTTGCATAAGTAGAGTTAAGGGTGGAGAGCAATGCCATTATAGGGCCACCTATTACAAACAAAGTAGCACCTAAATTTCCAAATAGTTTTTGAGCGGCAAATACGAGTGTGGTGGAAGTTCCATACTCTTCCAGTGTCATCATACCGGCGGCTGCCATAGCAACACCTACATATAAAATAATAAGAGTAGGAACTGTAGCAAGCATAGCTTTAGGTATATCTCTTTTTGCATTTTTCGAGTCTCTACCATATGTAATAGTAAAATAATAACCATTACAAGAATAAACGAACAGCAATACTGCTCCGAAGAAACCTCCCGTTATCTGCCCGTCAGTAAAATTCAAACCCCAACCCTGTGTAAGGAATTCATGATGAGTAAAATCAAAAATAGGCTCTTTCATTTTGATTATTCCTGCTACTGCAAATATAAACAGAGCTGCTATCAATACCCAAGTCATAAGTTTTTGTGCACTTGCCATCATATCTATTCCTCTAAGATTGATGATATAGAAGAATGTTAGCAAACCAACACCTAAAGCTATTTGACCTACTGAACCTCTTAAAAAAGGTATTACGTCGCCTATATAAGCTGCAGCAGCTCTACCGAATAGTGCGTTACCAATAGTGTTTAACAAAAATGTGAAAGCATATATTCCTGCAAATTCGGGTTTTGCTAGGCCTGCTAA
>JAAZPT010000071.1 GCA_012797085.1 Christensenellaceae bacterium
TCCCAAACAATGTTTGCAAGGCGTGTGTTTGAACTAATGGCTTCAAATACAGTTGTTATAGGGAATTATTCTAGAGGTGTAAAAAACTATTTTGGTGATTTAACAATATGTACAGATGATGCAAACGAATTAAAATACAGGTTGGATAAATATTGTGCTAATGATGAATCCAAATATCAATATAGATTATTAGGTCTTAGGGCTGTTCTAAAGGAACATCTTTATGAGGACCGATTAGATTTTATTATTAAAAAAGTTTTTGGAAAAAGCATAAAACCCAACCCAATTCATATTGATGTTTTTTCTTATGTAAAAAATCAAAATCAATTTAACAAAGTTTTGGCTATGTTTAATAAACAAAGCTATCAAAACAAGTCATTAACTATTTTAAGTGATATTGAACTTGAAAATAATAATAACGATATAAAAATTATTAAATCAGATAACAATTTTACAGTTGAAAATATGTTTAGTAATTCTTATATATCTTATTTTGAGGCAAATAACTTTTATGGAGAAAACTATCTTTTAGATTTTGCTTTAAGTTTAAGGTATACTAATTTTGATGCTATTGGAAAAAGCGATTTTTACATTATGGACGATAATGGAAGCTTTAATGTACCAAATTTCAATAACTCCTATAAAAAGGTTGATGCTTTAAAACCCCACAGTTCTATGTTGGATTCAAACTACTATGGAAAATTAAGTATTAGTAATATTATTGATAATATAACAATAAATGATGGAGATTTATTTTCAGCTGATCAATTTAACTATTGCATTAATTGTAGTTGTGATAATCCATCTTCAGATGCTGAAATAGAAGACATAGGTATTTCTCTTGACAAAATTAATAAAATATCGTCAAGTATTATTACAAACGCTGTTATAAAAACAGAAAAAACTTTTGATATTAGGCCATTAGAAGTTGAAAAAACTATTTTTGATAAACCAGAAAAAATCAATTTGATTAAAACAGTACAGGGCTTAACAATTAGCTCAAATTTGGATAATGAAGAATATTCATGTGCTCAATACAACAATGATTTTTATAGTGTAAAGCCTTTTTTAGTTGAAAATAAATTGTCTGTTTTATTTGAAGGGATTGGAGATTTAAGCATTCTTGGAAGTTGCGTTTTTTATGAAAATAAAAAAGAAGTCTTCAAAGTAGATAATATAATTTTTAATACTACACAAAAAATTGTTATTCCAACAAATGTTAATAAAGTTCAGTTTGGAATTAAAGTTATTGGTAGTGGGAGCTTTATTTTTAACAAGGCAATAATGGGAGAAAACTATCTGGATAATGATGAAATATACTTTGTTTCTCGAAATGAAAACCTTTTAATATCTGACAGCTATCCCCATTATGAGAATGAAATACTGGATTATCCTCTAAAAAAAATACAAGATTTATTTATTGGAAAAACATATGATGTGGTTTGTGTTAATAATTTTTCAAAAAATGGCTTTAGAGAATATAAGGGTATAAATGTATTTGAAACTCATGAAAAACAATTAATTGAGGTTTTAAATAACATCAATACAAATAAAAATATTGTAGTTTATACTTTGAATAAAGAAATTGAAAATATTGTAAAAAAATACAACTCAAATTTTAAAATCCTAACTGAAAATAACGAAATATTGAATGATTAATTAACAAATAAACACTGAAAGAAATCCAATTTTTGTTATATATTCTATGCTTAAAAAACAAAGGAGTACAATGATAGAAAATTTAATTATTCAAAACACCTATAAAAAAGGGAGAGTTAACTCATTAATTTATAATAGCGAAATAGGCTTTGAGTATCTTTTTTCGCTTTTAAGAAATAATTCAATTATAGCATTAGGGTTTTATTATTTTGATACTTCAACAAGCTTTCAAATAGTTCAAAATGGTATTTATAAAATTAAAGTTACTGCAAAGAATATATATTCAAATGAAACAAAAGATTTTTTTTCCGATGATTTTAAAGTAAATGACTTAAGTGACCATATAGATAAAGTAGGCATAAGCATATTTGGAAGTTGTGTATCACGAGATGCACTAAATGTAAATTGTGAAACAAACTCAAAATTGTTTATTAAAGAATATATTGCTCGACAATCGATTGTATCTTCAGTTTCAAAACCATTAATTTATAATAAAAATGATGTTGGCCTTGATTCGAATTTTCAGAAAAGAATGGTTGAAAATGATTTATTAAAAAATACATTTGAATTATTAATTAATAACAAGTCAGAATATTTGTTAATTGATATGTTTGAAGAGCGGTTTGATTTATTTAA
>JAAZPT010000072.1 GCA_012797085.1 Christensenellaceae bacterium
CAAACACCGGTAAATCTCCGCTGCCTAGCATTTCCGCAGTTTTTGCATTATCTACAACTATTGTTTGTTTACCTGTAATTCCAATTCTCATAATATAAAATTACTCCCCTTTTCAAAAATTTACCTTTTATTTAAACCAAAATATTTGATATTGTTTACAAAAAAATACAACCACAAATTTTATTGTGGTTGTATTTAGTGTTATTATTTGTTTAATGCTTCAGAAATAGCAACAGCTACCGCAACACTCATACCAACCATAGGATTGTTACCTGCGCCTATTAAGCCCATCATTTCAACGTGAGCAGGTACTGATGAAGATCCTGCAAATTGAGCATCACTATGCATTCTACCCATAGTATCTGTCATACCATAAGAAGCCGGACCGGCAGCCATATTATCCGGGTGAAGTGTACGACCTGTACCACCACCGGAAGCAACTGAGAAGTATTTTTTGCCCTCTTCAATGCACTCTTTTTTGTATGTTCCAGCTACCGGATGTTGGAAACGTGTTGGGTTGGTTGAGTTGCCTGTAATTGATACATCAACGCCTTCAAAATGCATTACTGCAACACCTTCACGAACATCATCAACACCATAGCAATTTACCTTGGAACGTTCACCACTGGAATAGGGAGTTCTGGATAAAACTTTTAATTCACCTGTTTGGTAGTTAAATTGGGTTTCAACATGTGTAAAACCGTTTATACGAGAAATTATTTTAGCAGCATCTTTTCCAAGACCATTTAATATAACACGCAATGGTTCTTTTCTGGCTTTGTTTGCATTACGAGCAATACCTATTGCGCCCTCAGCAGCTGCAAAACTTTCGTGGCCTGCTAAAAATGCAAAGCACTTTGTATCATTATCCAATAACATAGCGGCTAAGTTACCATGACCTATACCTACTTTTCTTTCATCAGCAACTGAACCCGGAATACAAAATGATTGTAAGCCTTCGCCTAAAGTTTTGGCAATATCATAAGCTGTTTTATTGCCTTTTTTAATAGCCATAGCTGCGCCAACAATGTAAGCCCAACAAGCATTTTCAAAGCAAATTGGTTGAATACCTTTAACTATGCCGGCAACATCAACACCTACAGAATCACAAATTTCTTTGCATTCTTCAACTGATTTAATACCATGTTTATTTATAGCTGTATTGATTTGATCAATACGTCTTTCATAACTTTCAAATAATGCCATTATAATATCCTCCTATTCATGCCTAGGATCAATTTGCTTAACAGCTTCTGCAAAACGACCATAAGTACCTTTGTTTTTGTTTAATGCTTCAGCTGCATCCATGCCAGCCTTAACAGCATCCATAAATCTTCCCATATTTACATATTCATAACCGATTATTTCGTCGTTAGCATCTAAGCCAATTTTTGTAACGTAACCTTCTGCAAGCTCCAAGTAACGAGGACCTTTTACTTTGGTTGAATAGCATGTGCCAACTTGAGAACGTAAACCTTTCCCTAAATCTTCAAGACCGGCGCCTACCGGAAGGCCGTCCTCGCTGAATGCAGATTGAGTACGCCCATAAGCAATTTGTAAAAACAACTCTCTCATAGCAGTATTAATAGCATCACAAACCAAGTCTGTGTTTAATGCTTCAAGAAGAGTTTTCCCAACAATAGCTTCCGATGCCATAGCAGCAGAGTGGGTCATACCGGAACAACCCAAAGTTTCTATTAAAGCTTCTTCTATAATGCCTTCTTTAACATTTAATGTTAATTTGCAAGCTCCTTGTTGTGGAGCACACCAACCAATACCATGAGTTAATCCCGAAATATCGCTTATTTGACGAGAGTGAACCCATTTTCCTTCTTCAGGAATAGGTGCACAGCCATGACTTGCGCCACATTTAACTGTACACATGTTTTTAACCTCTTTTGAATAAATCATTTAGTTTCCCTTCCTTGTAAAATATTTTGATATGGTTTCATAATTAATATTATAATAAAATTTTAAAAAATATCAACACTATAAGGTTTAATGAGTTTGACATCATATCCTTTTGAAGTATAATTTAATTAAGGAGGGATTTAATTGAAAATAGGTCAGTTTACTGATACTTTTTTACCTATTACCGATGGCGTTGGACGCGTTGTTTATTCCTATGCCAACGCTCTTTCAAAAAACGGCCACGAAGTTACTGTTTCAGCTCCTATGTATGATACCGGTTATAGAGGCGGCTATTTATTTGAGTTGGTGGATTTTAGAAGTTTTACTTTACCATTTGCTAAACAATATAAAACAGGTTTCCCTATATTTGATGCAAATTATAAATCACGAATGAACATGATACCTTTAGATATTGTACATGCCCATAGTCCCTTCAGAGCAGGGCAAGAAGCCTTAAGAATATCTAAAAAACAAGGTATTCCATTAGTTACAACATTTCATTCTAAATATTATGATGATTTTTTAAAAGTCACAAAATCTAAACTTTTATCAAAAATGGGTATTAAAATAATATTATCTTTTTATAATAAATGTGATAGTGTTTGGGCTGTAAGCAAATCATCTGCAGAAACATTAAGGAGTTATGGTTATAAGGGAAATATTATTGTAATGCCAAACGGTGTTTCAAAGCGAGAAATAAAAACAAGTAACATAGAATATGCTAAAAAAACTTTTAATATACCAAATAAACCCGTATTTTTGTTTGTAGGACAAATAAGTTTAAAAAAGAATATACATTTGATTGTTAAAGCTTGTGCATTATTAAAGGCACAAAATATAGATTTTTTAACATTACTTGTTGGACAAGGCCATGACACTAAAATAATAAATAATTTAATTGTAAATTTAGGCCTAAGTGATAATATAAAATTTTTAGGCCATATAAGTAATATGGATTTACTTGATGGTTTATACAGCGTAGCAAACATTTTTGTATTCCCATCCATATATGATAATGCGCCTATGGTTGTTAGGGAATCTGCTGTAATGAAAACTCCGGCAATACTTATAAAAAATTCATCCTCAGCAGAAATTGTAACAGATAACTATAATGGTTTATTATGTGATAATACACCTGAAAGCCTTTTTGAAAAATTAAAATATGTAGTTGAAAATGAAAATATTATAAATCAAATTGGTGAAAATGCTTATAATACCATACCTATTGACTGGATGGAAATAGTTGATGATGTTGTAAACAACTATAAAAATATAATAGAGGAATATAAATCAAAATAGTTTTTTTAATTAAAATTGATACAAGTATAAGGCTGTTGTAAACTTGACAGCCTTTTTAAATAGATTATAATTAAATAGATATTATCATAAGGAGGCACAATAAATGGCCCTAAACACAATGCTTGAATCCATAGGTAAAAGTGATATTGTAAAATCAGCAGGTTTAAATTTGGGTGCACAATTTCAAAGTATATCTATAGCAGATGTATTAATTGCAATAACTTTTGCTTTTTTAGTAGGCTGTATTATTGCATTAGTTTACAAAAAAACCTTTAGAGGTGTACTTTATAGTTCAACGTTCCCAATTACATTAATAATGTTAACAATAATTACAACCCCTGTTGTTATGTGTATAAAAAGTGATATAGCATTATCAATGGGTATGGTTGGTGCTCTAAGTATTGTTCGTTTTAGAACTGCTGTAAAAGACCCTATGGATACCGCTTATATGTTCTGGGCTTTAACAATGGGTATATTGTTGGGCGCAGGCTTATATATTATAGCAATAGCCGTTGTATTAATAATATCTATATTTTTATTTTTAATTAGCTTTTTACAGTTCAAAAGGCCTAATGCCTACCTTTTAGTTATACACTGTCAACCCGGTGCTGAAGGTTTTATTGAGCGTGATTTGAAAAACAAGGTTAAAGAGCACCGTTTACGCAGCAAAACCGTTACCCACGCTGGTGCTGAAATTACCTATGAAGTTAGACTTGCGGCCTCTGAGGATCAAGTTATTGCTAACTTAAGGGATATTCCTGAAGTACATGATGTTACATTGGTAGCTTGCCAAACTGATGTTGGCTCCAATTAAGGTGATATAAATGGCCTATGCAATACCTTTAAGGCATGAGCTAAAATTTTATATAAACGAAGTACAATATAGGGTTTTGTCTACTGCTTTGGATTATTTATTGTATAGGGATCCAAATGGCGACGAAAACAATAACTATGCTATTCGCTCCCTTTATTTTGATACGATTTTTAATGATGCTTATTTTGACAAAATAAACGGTACAAAAAACAGGGATAAATATAGAATTAGAATTTATAATTATTCTGACAAGCTTATTAGAATGGAATGCAAAACAAAAGTTGGCAGCATGATATCTAAGAGGTCCTTAAAAATACCCAGGGACTTGGCGGAACAGCTTATCGCTGCCGATCCAAGGGGTTTAGATAAAACAAAAAGCGGCCTTTTGCTGGATATTTATAGGGAAATGCGCACAAATTTACTTAGACCCGTTGTTTTAGTAGATTATGTACGCGAGGCATACCTTCACCCTGCCGAAGAGGTTAGAATCACCTTCGATAAACAACTAAGAACAGGGGTTTTCAGTAAGGATTTATTTAACCCATGGGTGCCGACGGTATCTCCATTAGAACACAATCAAATTATTTTAGAAGTTAAATATAATACCACTTTGCCAAACTATTTGCGTGATGTTATTACCTATCACTGCAATGGTGCTCAACAACTTGCAATATCAAAATACACCTTATGCAGGTGTTTTGAAGAATTATAATATTTATTTTATTATTAGTTTGTATAATAGCATTTTAATATTTTACCCACAAAGAATGTATGATAATCCCCTGTAGAATAATAGCAATTTGCAGTTTCATCAACAACTGTTTTGGGCATCATATCTGCTTGGCTTATTATTTGGCATTCAAAATGCAGTTCACACTCTTTTACAATTGGTACATTAACAATTTGAGCTTTGGCCTTTGATATGTTTTTGTTATCGAATTTGCTAATATCGCGGCCTGATTTTGTACCGGCAATTTTTATAGCTTCATTCATAGGGTGTAGTGGTATGCTTACTGTAAAATATCCATTGTTTTTAAGCAATTGATACGTATACCTACTATGGCGAACAGGTACTAAAAAAACTTTTTCCCCATGCATTGTAAGCAATCCACCCCAACCAATTATCATGGTGTTATCGTTACCTTCACCATCGGAGCTGTTTAAAAAAAAGCCGTTTTGTATATTATCATATACTAATTGAGCTACATCACTAATATTTACATCTTTCATTTTTATTCCTCCAAAATATATTTAATTAATTATAACACAAAAGGACTGATTTTATGTTTTATGATTGGACTTTAATATTAATATTACCGGGTTTAATATTCGGTTTAATAGCTCAAGCAAGAGTTAAAAGCGCATTTAACCATGCAAGCAGAGTTTTTTCCCACAGAGGCTATACAGCCGATGATATTGCAAGGCGTTTGTTACAAAGGCATGGTGCCCCCAATGTAGCAGTAACAGCTACAAAGGGTATGCTATCCGACCACTATAGTCCCAGCCAAAAAACATTGGCTTTATCAGAGAATGTATATGGACAAAGTAGTTTAGCTGCAATTGGCGTTGCTGCCCATGAGGCCGGTCATGCTATACAAGATGCTGAAGGTTATAGTTTTTTACGTTTTAGAACTGCTATTGTACCTGTAGTTAGCATTGGCTCCAACCTATCCCCCATAATATTTATGTTGGGTTTGATATTAAGTATGGACCCCCTTGTTAATGTTGGTATAATACTTTTTGCTCTTACAGTAGTATTTTCTTTAATTACATTGCCTGTTGAGTTTAATGCATCAAAAAGAGCAAAAAAGTTGCTTTTAGCTGATGGTTATTTAGACAGTCAAGAAATTAAATATGTTGATAAAGTGCTTGATGCAGCTGCTTTAACATATGTGGCAAGCCTTGTTAGTGCTGTTTTACAACTATTAAGATTAATACTTATTTCAAATTCACGAAGAAGAAATAACTGATGTTTGAAGTTGTTAATGTTTCTGTACGCAATTTAGTTGGGTTTTCTTACTTTGAGCCGGATATTCTTCCGGCATCGGATGTATCCGGTAAAATGCTGGAAGGAACATTAGGGCATAAAGCAAGGCAAGGAAACCTTGATGAATCTTTTAAAATAGAACAAAGCATAAGCTCTGATTTTAAATATAAAAATATAATATTAAAAATAAGTGGACGCATGGATGTATTCCGTGATGAATATGATATACCTGAAATTGAGGAAATTAAGTTGGGTAATGCTCAAAATAAACTTGATACTCCAAAGGATGATCATATTTATCAGTTATATGTTTATGGTGCACTTCTTTTTAATAATAGGAATGATATTAACTTAGTAAAGTTTAAGCTTGTATATGTTGATGTTGACGGCAATGTAATACAAATTTTTGAACAAATTAAAGATAGAGAAGAATGTTTTAAATATATAAATCATCTTATTGAACCCTATGGCGATTTTATTATAGGCGAAATTGAACATGTTAAAAAAAGAAACTCAAGCCTTTTTAATTTAGATTTCCCCTTTGATGATTTTAGAAAAGGCCAGAGAGAGTTTGCTGCCCAAGTTTTTACAAGTATTAAGCTTAAAAAGAGACTTTTTGCTTGTTTACCTACCGGTACAGGTAAATCTGTTGCTGTTCTATTCCCTGCATTAAAAGCTTTACAGTTGGGGATGACAAACAGACTAATATACCTAACGGCAAGAACTGCTGCCAGACAAAGCCCATTAAATGCTCTAAAACTAATGATGGATAAAGGGGCAAAAATTAGAGTTTTAACTATGATTGCTAAAGAAAAAATGTGCCCTAATGATTTAAATTGTAACCCTGAGCATTGTGCCAGAGCAAAAGGGCATTATGTTAGGCAAAGCGAAGCTATACGCTACATTTTTAAACAAGGTTGGTGGAGCAATGAAGTTATTGCAGATATTTCAAATAAATTTAATATCTGCCCCTTTGAGTTTGCATTGAGTTTAACAGTATTTGCCGATATATCTATACTTGATGAAAACTATGTTTTTGACCCCTTTGTTGCTATAGAAAGACTTAATGCAAAGCCCCAAGATAACACTTTGCTAATTGATGAAGCACACCATTTAATAAATAGGCTTAGAGATAATTTAAGCGGTTTTATAGATGAAAGTACTTTAAGGGATCAACGTAAGCGCATAGGCAACTTCTTTGGTAGAAAACACATGCTTTATAAGGCTATAACAGCAGTATTAAACAAACTGAAAAAAATTGATATACCTGAAGAAGAAAGCATACTGTTGTTAAATTCCCCTCCAGATAATTTTGATTTTGCCGTTCAAAATTTAAAGGATTGTGCTTCATTAAGTTTTTCTATTTTAAAGGAAAAAAGTGTTCCTAAGGATATATATGATGATTTAACTGATATTTTTAAAACTGCCGCTAAGTATTTATATGCTACTGATAATTTAGGTGATAATTATGCCATTGTTGCAAGTTTCGAAAACAAAAGTAAGGCTTTAAGCCTTTATTGTTTGGACCCTGCCTTTAGAATTATTGAATGTACACAAAAAACAAAGGGTTCTGTTTTCTTTTCTGCAACCCTTACCCCCTTAAAAAGTATGAAGGATATGTTAGGTGGTGATGAGGAGGATGCCACTTTTACGTTGCCTTCCCCTTTTCCAAAAGAAAACTTGTTGGTTTTAAGAAAAAATACAAACACTTATTATAATAATAGAGTAAATAGTGTTGAAGAAATTGCAACAAGCATTTGTGATATATTATCAGTAAAGCCCGGTAAGTATATAGCTTATTTTACCAGCTATGAGTATATGAATATGGTAAAAGACAAGATAATAGAACTTTCCCCCATTGATGTAACAGTGCAAGATAGAAATATGGATGAGGAATCTAAGGAAAAATTTATTAATGCTTTTTTAGAGGGTAAAAATAATTTGCTTGGTTTATGTGTTTTGGGTGGCTCATTTTCAGAAGGCATAGATTTGCCCGGAAACAGTTTAATCGGTGCTTTTATAATAGGTGTTGGTATACCGGTGCCCACTTTTAAAACAGAACTTTTAAAAAAACATTATCAAAAAAAATTTGGCAACGGTTTTGCCTTTGCATATCAATACCCCGGTATACAAAAAGTATTACAAGCCTCAGGTAGAGTTATTCGTAGCGAAAAAGACAAGGGAATATTGATGTTTTTTGATAAACGCTATTTTTCAAAGGATTATGAACGATTGTTCCCTGATTATTGGGATTGGAAAAGCAATAATTTTAATCAACATGTTAAGGAGTTTTATTGTGAAAACATTATTGATGATTAGTTTGGTACTTATGCTTACTATGCAAAGTTCCGTTTCGGAAAATATTCCCAGTTTGTTTTATAAAGCAGAAAAAAACGGTAAAACTATATTTCTATTAGGTAGTATACACATTGGAAACGAAAGCATGTATCCTTTAAACGACATAATAAAAAACGAAATGGATTCAACTGATGCTTTTGTTTTTGAATGCAATACAAATAACATTAACGATATTGCTATGGCTAAGGCTTTAATGTATTTACCAAAACATAAAACATTAAACGAATATTTAGATACTGAAACATTAACAAATCTAAATATATTTTGTGAAAAATCTAATATAGACATTAATAAATTTTTTAATTTAAAACCATGGGCTATATACAGTATATTATCATTAAATACTGCAAAAGAACTTTTAAATGATAGCAGTGTTGATTTCGCTGTTGATAATCATATTAAAAACTATGCAATAAACAATAATAAAACATTGTATTATGTAGAAACCGCAGTTGAACAATATCAAACTTTAGATAATTTAAGCAACGAAACCCAAAACTTGATATTAAATGAACTTATTAAAAGCAATCTTTTAAGTAAAAAAAGCAATTTTGATTCCAGCATAAATAATTGGCCTGAATGGTTTAAAAACAACAATGCTCAAGGCTTTGCAAATGCTTATATGGCTGATTTGACTAATGATATGCGGGAGTTTAATGATGCATTACTTACAAAACGTAATGTTAATTTTGCAGCTTATTTAGATAATTTAGTTCAAAATA
>JAAZPT010000073.1 GCA_012797085.1 Christensenellaceae bacterium
AAATTACTAATATCACCGTAGGAAACCACGCCTATCGGATAAAAGTATGGAACTCCGTCAAAAAGCAATGCCTCTTTTATATACGGATACATTCTGTCAATGCTGTTTTTAATGCCATCCATTGTTAAGGGAACAACATAGTTCCGTTCTACAAGGGGTTTTAAACCCATAGAACTGTTTAAAACATAAACATCACAAGCATCGGCACTTTTCATATTGCTGGCAATATCATTTATTGTTGCCAAATACTGGCTATTTATAGCAATTGCCGGCAAAGAGGGGTTTGCCTCATTATACTTGCGCATAACTTCAGTGCTTGTACCATATACTCTTATAAAGGTTTCCGGCATATTATCAGAATCCAACTTATATGTATAAACTTTACCGTCTGAAATTAATGCAATATTGTCATCAAAGGCGCATGCACCGTTAATAAAGCCCATACCGGTAAAGGCGGCCTTTTTAAAGCTGCCGTCAGCTTGTTGACTATAAACAAAGTTTTCATCAACAAGCAAAATTATATCTTTTGCCTTATTATAAACTAAACTAACGCCAAATATGGAGTCAAGCTTCGGAATATCAAACAATTCAGTAAAGTTTTGACCGTCAAAGCTTTTTATTTTTTCGCCACTTGCGAATATAATGCTGTTACCTTTATAGCCTTCTATGTTAGTATAGTTTTCATCAAATTTTTTTGTAGAAAACTGACCGGTTTTTTTGTCTATAATGTATAAGCTTGCCCCCTGGCCCATGCCGAAGGATAACATATAAATAAAGTCATCACATATTACAGCCTTGTCCGTATAAAAATACTCTATACCCGTATCCACCTTTTCAAAGGAGTAGGCCGGCTCTAACTTTATAATTCCATTATCGATAGCACCTTTATAAAAACTTAAGCTGCTACCATCGTAATAAATTAAATCATCGCCATCACTGGCCAAGCCACTAATATAGCCATTCATTGATTCAGTACGTTCAAGCTCGGCAATTTTTACAAAGTTGCTATCCGTGTCATTATACTCAAATAAGCTGTCATTGATAAAAGAATATAAACTTCCTTTATGATAAACAATATTGTTAAAGTAAATATTCTCTTCATCCATACCGCTATAAACAGCCCCATAAGTAGCAAGGCTTGTTGTAAGGGTACTTAGTAAAATTACAAATGTTAATATTAAAGATATTAATTTTTTCATAAACCCTCCACTTTAAATAAAATACTTAGGACATTCATATTATATAACGCAACAAAACAAAATAATATTCCAAAATAATTAATTTTTTAACAAATTTATTATTGTTAATAATGCCTCCACCATGGTTTCAACGGGCATAAACGCCTTGTTTTTACCTATAACCTGCTGTTCCTCATAGGGTAGATGTATAAAACCCGCCTTTGCACTGATATTATTTTCAACAATATAATGCATGCAATTATAAAATATATAGTTACATACAAACTCCCCTGCCGATTTACTGATTTGAGCCCTTATTCCCTTCGCAAACAAGGCATTTAACATATTATCAATAGGCAATGTTGAGTTATAGCTGTTTGGGCCATTACTAATAATTGTTTTATTTTTTATTAAATTGCCTTCATTATCAGCAATTTTACAATTAATTAGGTTTACAGCAGTTTTTTCAAGGCGAATTGCATCACTGCCCCCTGCTTGCCCAAGCATAATTACATGGCTTTTACCCGCAATATTTGGTTTTAAAACATTAAAGGAGCCGCTAAAAGTAACCGGAAGTACTATTTTGCTTATAATAATATTATCAAATTGATCAGGGATAAAATTAAGCACATCAGCACTTGGGTTGGTACTTTCACCACCAAAGCCTTCAAAGCCGCTTATCAGTATTTCCATAAAACCCCCATTTGTTTCAACATTTAATAATATTATAAAAATATTGTAACATATACAGCCTATTTATCAAGTTACATTTTTGTAACAATGCAAAAAGTATGTAAATTATATTTAAAAAAATGCTTGCACTAAGGCGTTATTTATGTTAATATAAGTTTTGCAATTAGCCGAAGTGATGGAATGGCAGACGTGATGGATTCAAAATCCATTGTTGGCAACAACGTGTGGGTTCAAGTCCCACCTTCGGCACCAAACAAAAAAGCACCCTATGGGTGCTTTTTATTTGGTACTTTATTATATTACTGCAACCATTCCCCGTTGCTTGCGTTAATATAGTTGTTTAAATAACGATATGCGGGTAGGGCTATATTAAATAACGTTCAGGATTACTGATAAATCTCTTTATCATATGATAACAGCTGCCTATTATCTCTTCTGCAATAAGTTCACGTGTATCATAATGTATTTCAAGAACACCATAACATTCAACATATCTAAATTTATTTATATAATTTATCACTTCTGCTTTGAAAACATCATCCGCCTTACCAAAAACACCTTGAAATACCACATGTGTTGGTCCAGCTATTACCATTGCATTTCGAATAGCAATAGCAAACATTCTTGCATAATATTTACTGACAAACCTACAAAAAGAATCTCCTTTTGATGAACCATCAAAAACATCAAAAAAATTAATATTATTTATATCAATTTTGGACAATATACTTTCTGAATATTCATTCTTTTTTGTTTTTATTAAGTTTTGTAAACGTTTAATGTTACAAAAAGATTCTAGGCAACCTCTATCACCACAAGAGCATAATTCTTCATCTTGTACATCAACTATTATGTGTCCAAAAGCTCCAACAACATTTTTATTTCTATTCTGTGGTTCACCTTTTCTGAATAAAGCTCCTCCAATACCTTCTGATGTATATAGTGTCATGGTTGTATCTTGTGCAAATAATGCATAATTATTATAAAGAACTGCAGACCCTGCAGCATAACCATCACTTAATAGTTCAAAATATTGAACATCACTAAAAATTTGTTTTAGCGGTTCTACAATCGACCTTCCATAGTCGCTGTTTGGCCATAGTGGAAACGGGGTAGCTGTTGTTAATTTACCATCATATGAATATCCTAAAGGAACAGAAAAACAAAGCTCAATAATTTTTGAATCACCGCAGGCTTTTAATATATAAATTGCTCCTTTTTTTATGATCTCAAACATATGATCCATACTTTTTAAATTAACATATTCACTACTCCATTTAGATATTATATTATAATGAAGATCACTTAAACTAATAACAATGTCATGATGGTGTAAATTTATACTTACTAATAATAAATTACTGCTCAATTGATATAGTATTGGTCGTTTTCCTCCTATTGATGTACTTTGACCTTTACCATATTCTTCAATAACACCATTTTCAATATAATACTCTATACATTTTTTAACAGTTTGTCGACTGAGATTTGTTTTTTCACTCACATCTGCTATTGAAAGCGCACCGGAATTATGAAAAGCTTTTAAAACATTCTTTCTATTACTAGTTTTTAAATCTTTTGGTATTGATGCTGATACCATTCTCTTCCTCCACTAATATATAACTTTTGTTTATAATATAAAAAATTATAGGATATTTCAAGCAAGATTAAATATTGATATTATCATCAATATTTTTAAAATTAAAAAACTTAATATTTTTCTATTTATTCACCTATAGCAGCCGCCATAATACTTTTTTCATCAATTTCACCTTTTGCTTTATGTAATTCGGCTGTTATTTTACCACCGGACAAAACTATAACCCTATCACTCATTGCAATTAATTCAGGCATATCTGATGAAACCATAATAATTGACACGCCTTGTTTGGTCAAATCATTCATTATTTGATAAAAATCTGCTTTTGTACCTACATCTATACCCTTGGTTGGTTCATCAACAAATAATATTCTGGGTATACTCATTAGCCATTTACCCAAAACAACCTTTTGTTGATTTCCTCCTGAAAGTTGTACAATTTTAGTTTCAGTAGAAGGTGCTTTAATACGTAATGTTTTAATTTGTTCTTCCACAAGTTGCTTTTCTAATTCAAACTTCATAAAAAATCTGTCGCTTAGTTTTTTAAGATTAGCTACTGCCATATTTTCACGTATATTTAACATCCAAATTATTCCATTTAGTTTGCGTTCTTCTGTTATAAAGCCTATTCCATTTGCAATAGCATCTTCCGGACTTTTTATTAAAACCTCTTTACCGTCTATAAATATCTTTTTTGTTACGCCCTTTGTATATTGACCAAAAATTGCTCCTAAGCTTTCGCTTCTGCCAGCTCCAACTAATCCGCCAATTCCCAATATTTCTCCTTTTCTTAAATTTAAGCTTATATTGTCAACTATTTTTTTACCATGTAAATTCGGATGCGGAACACTAAGACTTTCAACACGAAAAACCTCTTCTCCTATTTTATTATGTTTTTGTGGGTACATATTTTCAACTGTCCTACCAACCATTTCTTCAATAAGAGTGTTTTTATTAACACTTTCCATTTCGTGTATATTTACTTTTTCACCATCACGTATAACAAGGCACCTATCACAAATCCTAAATAATTCTTCTAGTTTATGACTAATATACAAACATGAAACACCTTTTGTTCTTAAATCGTTCAATATACCCATCAATACATCTACTTCTTGATCCGTAAGTGCAGTAGTTGGCTCATCAAGCACTAAAATTTTAGGATTTTTTACAACAGCCCTCATTAAACTTAGTAACTGCATTTGCCCACTATTTAAAAAACGAACAATTGTTTTAGGATCGATATTTAATTTAACAATATTCAACAACTTTTCAGTATCTTCATATAATTTTTTATAATCTACAAATCCCTTTTTACAAGGCAAATTTCCAACAAACAAATTTTCAGCAACAGTTGCATCAAGCATCATGTTCATCTCTTGGTAAACCATTTCAATACCCATGTTTTGTGCTTCATGTACGTTTGAAAAAGAGACTTGATTTCCATCTATAAAAATTGAACCTTCATATTCCGTTGAACTATAACTACCTGAAAGCACTTTCATCAATGTGCTTTTTCCGGCACCATTTTCACCACATATCCCTAATATCTCCCCTTTATATAATTCAATATTGACATTATTTAAGGCTATTACACCCGGAAAACGTTTAGTAACATTTCTCATCTCTAAAATAATATTATTCATCTTTCTTTCCTCCTTGCTGTTTTAATCAAAGACCACCAGCACTTTTTGCACGTCTATATTTATCAATAAACAAAGAAATGATTAATATTATTCCAAATATCATGTTTTGCCAGTTAGTAGATACGCGCATAAGAATTAAACCATTATTAATAACAGCTAATAATATACAGCCCAATAAGCTACCTAAAACTGTACCACTTCCACCCATCATTGATGTACCGCCAATTATTACTGCTGCCATTATTGTAAGTTCTGTTCCATTTCCTGCGGTT
>JAAZPT010000074.1 GCA_012797085.1 Christensenellaceae bacterium
ATTAAACTAGTTGAAAAAAGCCTTGAAAATAAGTTTTCTAAAAATAAAAAATTTGAAAAATATAATATAAATGTTTTTAACGATAATGATGAAATTGCTTTCTTAAACAAGCAAATTAAATTAGAACATAAAAAAAGACCAATAATAGTTGGTTTTGGTCCTGCAGGGATGTTTGCAAGTATTGTATTAGTAAAGAATGGATTATATCCTATTATTCTTGAGCGGGGCAAAAAAATAGATGAAAGAGTTAGTGATGTTAGAAATTTTATTTATAATAAAATTTTAAATGAGAACTCCAATGTTCAATTTGGCGAAGGTGGTGCAGGAGCTTTTAGTGATGGAAAACTTTCCACAGGAGTAAAAAGTAAATATAATCGCTTTATTTTAAAAACATTTGTAGAAATGGGAGCTCCTGAAGAAATACTTTATAAGGCCCAACCGCATATTGGTACCGATAAACTTAGAGTAGTTGTAGAAAATATTAGAAATTATGTTGAATCTTTAGGAGGAAGTTTTCTTTTTAATACAAGTTTAGAAAATATAATAACTAAAAATAATTCAGTAGTTGAGACAATCACCTATAATCATCTAACCAATACTCAAAATTCAATATTAAGTGATAATATCATATTATGTATCGGTCACAGTGCAAGAGATACCATAGAAATGCTTTATAAAATTGGAGTCAATATGGAACAAAAGCCCTTTGCAATAGGCTTAAGAATTGAACATAAACAGGAAGATTTAAACAGATCACGCTATAATAATTTTTCAAATCATCCTGCCCTACCTCCCGCTACTTATAATATAAATGTTAGAACACCTGACAAAAGAGGAGTTTACTCTTTTTGTATGTGTCCAGGTGGTGAAGTTGTTATTGCATCAAGTGAAAAAGAAAAACTAGTTGTTAATGGTATGAGTTATCATAGTCGGAGCAACATAAACGCTAATTCTGCCTTACTTGTTGGAATAAATCCATCAGACTTTGAATCAAATAATGTATTAAGTAGTATCGATTTTCAACGTAACATAGAAGAAAAAGCTTTTAATATTGTTGATAGGAAATATGTAGCACCATGTCAAAGAGTTGAAGACTTTTTAAATAATACAATAAGTGAAAACTTTAGTACAGTTATACCCAGTTGTAAAAGTGGATATAAACCGGTAAATTTGAACAAAATTTTACCCGAATATATAACTAGAAACTTAAAATATGCTTTGCCTCTATTTGGTAATCAAATTAAGTGTTTTAGTGATTATAACGCAGTATTAACCGGTGTGGAAACTCGCTCATCATCTCCTGTTAAAATTTTAAGAGATGAAAACGGTTGTACTAATATAAAAGGACTCTATGGTGCAGGAGAAGGCTCAGGATATGCCGGTGGAATAATGTCTGCTGCTATTGATGGTATAAAAATTGCATTAAATATGATAGAAAAAATTAAGGAGAAGTCATGAAAATAAAAGCTGTTTTGTTTGATATGGATGGTATATTAGTAGATAGTGAAAGAGTCTCTCAAGAAGTATTTATAAAAATTGCTAAAGAATATGGTTATAATATCACAAAAGATCAGGTATTAAAAACATTAGGTTTAACATATAACGACACAATGAGTTATTTTAAAGATAAAATTTCTTATGATTATCCTTATGAGGAGATAGTTTCTAATTTGGAAAGAAAACTAATAGAAATGGCATATCAAGGAACTCTTCCCATAAAAAGTAATGTTCGAGAAGTGATAGACGAATTAAAGAAAAAGAAAATACTAATAGCAGTTTCTTCCAGTAATACAAAGTTGTCTGTAAATTCTTATTTAGATGCTTTGAAAATCAAAGAATCTTTTGACGTTATTGTAACAGGTGATGATGTAACAAATGGTAAACCATCACCAGAAATATTCAATAAAACTGCCGAATTATTGAATGTAAAAAATAACGAATGCTTGGTAGTAGAAGATAGTTTTAATGGTTTAAAAGCAGCTAAATTAGCCCAAATGACCAGTGTAATGATTCCAGATTTGATTCCTTACAGTAATATTTTAGAACCATATGTTGATTATAAATTTGACAACATAATTAATATTTTAGAATTATTTTAAAGAGGTTGAACATGAGAGCTTATGAAAGATTTTTGAATTATATTAAAATAGATACAACATCAAATGATAAAAACAAAAATTGTCCCTCCAGTGAGAATCAGTGGATTTTAGCAAACTATATAGTAAATGAGCTTAAAAAAATAGGTATCAGTAATGCACACGTTGACGATAATTGTTACGTTTATGCAAAAATATCATCAAAGGGTGACGCAAGTAAGTATAATAAAAAAATTGGTTTTATAGCCCATATGGACACTAGTCCCTCTTGTGCCGGTGGGTCTGTAAATGCAAAAATAATTAGAAATTATAATGGAAATGATATAGTACTAGAAAATGGTATTAAAATAAAAACTGAAGAATACGCATTTTTAGAAAAATTAATAAGCCAAGATATTATAGTTACTGATGGTGAAACTTTACTTGGTGCAGATAATAAAGCAGGTATTGCAGAAATTATTACTTTATGTGAAATATTAATGTCCGGCCAGATTAATAACCACTGTGAAGTGTTAGTTGCTTTTACTCCTGATGAAGAAATAGGAAGAGGTGCTGACCTATTTAATGTTGAAAAATTTGGTGCGGATTTTGCCTTTACTGTTGATGGAGGAGAATTAGGTGAGGTTGAATATGAGAACTTTAATGCCGCTACAGCAACAATTATCATAAATGGAATTAATATTCACCCCGGTTCAGCAAAAAATATAATGAAAAACTCTCAAAACATAGCTATGGAATTTGATAGACTAATCCCCTCATGTGAACGTCCGGAAAACACGGAAGGCTATGAAGGTTTTTATCATTTAACAAGTATAAATGGTAACGAAGAAAAAACTGAAATGGCGTATATAATTAGAGACCACGATTCGGAGAAATTTAAAATCAAAAAAAATTATATTAATGAAATAACCATGTTTCTAAATAAAAAACATGGAGATGGAACAATTTTTTCCAATGTTGTTGATAGCTATTACAAT
>JAAZPT010000433.1 GCA_012797085.1 Christensenellaceae bacterium
AGAGGAGCTACAAAATATTGATATCAACCAACTGTCTCCCTTGGACGCATTCGACACCATACGGAGGCTCAAAAAGAAGATAGGACTGTAAAAAGAGCATTTAAGAAGGATTTGTGATGAGAGATTTATTGGCGGACAAACTCAGGACTACCCTTTCACTGGCGGGTGTCAGCATAGGGATTTTTTCGATAGTGGCGGTTTTTACCGTCGTGGATTCACTCAAAGAGAGCGTAAATGAAGGCTTCCGGAAATTCGGAAGCGACGTAGTTATAGTGGAGCGTGTGCCTCTGGAGCCCGATTTCGACCGCGATGGGCGACAAAAATTGTGGCAATATGAGAGCCGCCCGCAGATCGGATGGCCGGAGTATCTTTTTCTTCAGGAAAATAGCGCTGCTGCCGGCAATATGGCATTTTCGGCCTCATTTGAGATGGAATGTGCAGCCGGTCGTGAAAGTTATGATGAAGGTGCGTTTGTTGCCGTGGACGGCGACTGGAGGATGCTGGTTCAGGAGAAAATTCTCCATGGGCGCGGTTTTACTTCCGGAGAGCTTGCAAGCGGTGCGGCCGTCACCATCATTGGCTCAGAGGTGGCACAAAAGCTTTTTGCCGATATAGCCGATCCGGTCGGCAGAATGATAACTGTCAGGGGTGTTCCGTTGCGGGTAATCGGCATATTTGACTCTGCGGGAGATAATCTGGTCGGCATGATGGATGTGGATTGTGTCGGGTTGATACCGGTAAGATTTGCATTCCGCATTGCCGATATCACTTCCCCTGCCGTTAAAACCCGCATAATAGCCTCTCCGCATCAGGCAGGGGAGAGAAGTTCTGACGGGATTTCCAAAGAGGAATTCAAAAGCGAACTGCGTATGCTGATGCGTCAATATCGTCGGTTGCGACCGGTCCAGGAAGATGATTTTGCTCTTAACGAACTCTCTTTTGTTGCAGAACAATTTAGGTCGGTATTCGGTATGGTAAATACGGTTGGTTGGGTGGTCGGTATCTTCTCTTTGCTTGTGGGCGGATTCGGAATAGTCAATATAATGTATGTGTCCGTTGAGGAGCGCACGCGTATTATTGGAATTAAAAAGGCTCTGGGTGCTCGTAAAAGAGTGATTACGATGCAATTTTTGGCCGAAGCCGCTACATTGTCAACTCTCGGCGGACTTGCCGGCATCGTACTGGTCTGGTTTGCCACACTTCTGATTCCCGATACTCTTTTTCCGATCTATCTGTCGCCGTCGAATGTTCTAAAAGGAATAGCCATAGCGCTTGTGATAGGTGTCGTTTCCGGTGTGGCCCCCGCCCGGTATGCCGCATCGCTTCACCCCGTCGAGGCGATAAATAGTTGAGAACCTTGCTAATTGAGCTTGAGAACAGCCATGAATGCACTTTGCGGAACTTCAACGGAGCCGATCTGGCGCATACGTTTTTTACCCGCCTTCTGCTTTTCGAGGAGTTTGCGTTTACGGGAAATGTCGCCTCCGTAACATTTGGCGGTTACATCTTTGCGCAACTGACGCACGGTTTCCCTGGCAATGATCTTGGAGCCTATAGCCGCCTGAATGGCTATATCAAATTGCTGACGTGGGATCAGCTCCTTGAGTCTTTCGCAGATTTTTCTGCCGAAATCGTAGGCATGGTCCTGATGGATCAGGGTGGAAAGCGCATCTGCCGGTTCGCCGTTGAGAAGAATGTCGAGCTTTACAAGTTTGGCTTCCCGAAATCCTGTCAAATGGTAGTCAAATGAGGCGTATCCTTTGGAAATGGATTTGAGCTTGTCGTAAAAGTCGAAAACAATCTCCGAAAGCGGCATATCGTAGGTCAGTTCGATACGGTCGGCCGAGATATAGTGCTGATTTTTGAGGGTGCCTCTCTTTTCGAGGCAGAGTTTCATTATCGGACCGTAATATTCAGTCTTGGAGATAATCTGTGCTTGAATATATGGCTCTTCGATATGCTGGATGAGTGTGGTGGGGGGAAGCCCTGAAGGATTGTGCACTTCGATACATTCACCCTGGGTTGTATATACTTTGTAGGAAACGTTGGGAACGGTGGTAATCACATCCATATCAAATTCGCGGAAGAGACGTTCCTGTACTATTTCCATATGAAGCATTCCCAGAAATCCGCAACGGAAACCGAATCCGAGCGCAAGCGAACTCTCCGGCTCAAACACCAGCGAGGCATCATTGAGTTGAAATTTTTCCAGTGATGCACGCAAGTCTTCATATTCGTCCGCGCTTACCGGGAACATACCCGCATAGAGCATAGGTTTCACATCCTCAAATCCCGCAATGGCACTCTTACAGGGATTGTGGACATGTATAATGGTGTCACCCACTTTCACCTCCGCAGCCGTCTTGATGCCCGATATTATATACCCCACCGAGCCGCATTCTATTTCATTTGTGGGAAGGTATTTCATTTTGAGAACGCCTACTTCGTCGGCGACGTATTCCTTGCCTGTATTTACGAACTTGACCCTATCGCCTTTGCGGATAATGCCGTTTGCTACCTTGAAATAGGCTATGATGCCTCTGAAAGAATTGAAGACCGAGTCGAAAATCAAGGCCTGGAGTGGTGCTTCGGGATCGCCTTTGGGAGCAGGAATTTTTTCTACAATGGCTTCTAAGATGGCTTCTATGCCTACTCCCATGCGCGCAGAAGCTAGCAATACATCTTCGTTTTTACAGCCGAGAAGATCGGTCACCTGATCCCTGACCATATCCACCATGGCGGCTTCTACGTCGATTTTGTTGAGGACGGGAATAATCTCAAGGTCGTGTTCAATGGCGAGATAGAGATTGGAAATGGTCTGTGCCTGAATACCTTGTGTGGCATCGACCACCAGGAGGGCTCCTTCGCAGGAGGCTATGGCGCGTGATACTTCGTAGGAAAAATCTACGTGTCCCGGAGTGTCAATCAGATTTAGGGTATATTCTTCACCTTTGTGCACATAGTCCATCTGGATGGCATGACTCTTTATGGTGATGCCCTTTTCCTTCTCCAGATCCATGGAATCCAGCACCTGTGTAGCCATGTCACGGCGGTCGATGGTATTGGTAAATTCGAGCAATCTGTCGGCCAGAGTGC
>JAAZPT010000075.1 GCA_012797085.1 Christensenellaceae bacterium
GCCAAATTGGCGGCATTTTTTGTTTAGTAATTACTCAATATCGATTTTTAATGTGCTATTCTCTTTTGTACTCTTGGGAATTGTAATGGTTAGAATACCTTCCTCAAGTTTTGCATTAGCTTCGTCAAGTTTTACATTGGCTAAACGAACCCTACGGCTCATTGAGCTGGAACGACGCTCCC
This sequence comes from Christensenellaceae bacterium, assembly GCA_012797085.1. Taxonomy (GTDB): domain Bacteria; phylum Bacillota; class Clostridia; order Christensenellales; family Aristaeellaceae; genus JAAZPT01. The sequence continues at coordinate 183 of JAAZPT010000075.1, forward strand.
TGTGGATGTAGTTTTTGCCTTCATCCTTAACTTCCTCATTGCGGTTTACGGAAATGCATAGGTTATTATCCTCTATACCTAAGTCAATTTCTTCTTTTTTAACACCGGGAAGCTCTGCTTCAACGCGGTATTCATTTTCAGTTTCCTGAATATCGATTTTGAAAGTATCCCTTAACAAGTTGCGATTTGATAGCCAATTGTCACTAAAAAAGTCGTCAAGCATGTTATAAAAATCATCAAAACCTGTGCCTGTACGTGTGAGATTACTGTTTCTTCTGTTAAATGGTATTAATCCTGCCATGGTTAACAACTCCTTTACTTTTTTATTTTAATCTTGTTGTTAGCACTCTCTCTCCTTGAGTGCTAATTTAATTATAACCTTATAATTTTGATTTGTCAACATAATTTATACAATATAAAAATTGTTTACAGTTTGTTAATTTTTAGAAAATAATAAGGCTGCTTAATAGCTTGGTTTTATGCTATTAAGCAGCCTTTTAACATATTATTGTGTTTAAATTATAATGGTATTTTTATTAGTTTATATCACTTACCTGCAACACTCAGCTTGCCCACATACACTGAAGGGGAAGCTATTGGCCTTTTAAATGCCAAGTCATTTGCAAAGCATTCCATTTGTTTCAACAATGTATAAAAATTGCTTGAAACTGTAATTTGATTCAGCATTTTATCCTTTTTGCCATTTTTAAATGTGTAGCCTTTTGCCGGTAATGAAAAATCTCCGGATATTGCATTAGCCCCGCTATGCATTGCACTTAACTCGGTAATAACAATGCCTTCACCTATATTGTTAAGCATATCATCAAAGGAAATATCACCGTTTTCAAAATACATATTTGTTGGGCTTACATTTGATGACGATGCATTGCCTGTTGACTCCAAGCCGGCTTTATTAGCAGTTTTTAAGTTGTGCAATAATGTTATAAGTTTTCCGTTTTCTATTATATTTTTATTTTTGCTTGGCACACCTTCATCATCAAAGGGACAACTTGACCAACCATCCTTTAATAAGGGGTTATCAACAAGCTTTACAGCCTGATTTGCTACAAGGCTACCCTCTTTCCCTGCCATTAAGCTAAGGCCCTTTTGTGCATTTTCTGCTGAAAATATCGGGCTGTATGTATCTAAAAGTTCACCCATGGCTTCATTATTTATTACTATATTATACAGGCCGGAGCTTATCGGTTTGGCGTGTAATGCTTCTATGGCTTTTTCAATTGCCTTATCTGCCAAATTTTTAAAGTTAATATCCTCAAAATTTCTGCTTATATGGCTTTCATATTGGGTACTTACATCATCGCCGTCCTTTGCCAAAATAGATACATAACTTATATAAACGCTATCGCTGAACTCCAAATTCATGCCCTTTGTATTTACAATATTAATTTTTGAATTTTTTCTTTGTAGAACAGCTTGGTCCATGCCGGCAACTTTACTATCCTTAGCTTTTGCATAAGCCTCAAGACCATCCAATGCACTAATCATTTGTTTAGCACTTGGAGTATTTTCATCCCTTTTGCTGTATTCAATAGTTGGGTATTCCTCAGCGCCTTCAAACATAAACTGTTCATCTTCATCTTCAATTAGGCTTGTTGCATCCTTAACGCCTTTTATAAGCTGTTCAACAGCTTCTTCATCTATAGCCTCAGTGTAGGCATAGCCCATTTTTCCATTGATTATTGCCCTAAAGCGAACACTTATACTAAGGTTGGATTTAAAATCTTTACTATCACCCCTGGCTATTATTTCAGTGTTTTCCCTTTTAACGGAGTATACCTCTGCCGTATCAATGCCCTCAGCCTTTGCAGAAGCTAAAAGTTTATCTGTAAATTCATTAAGTAACATAATATCCCCCTTATTATTCAGCATAGCCGCCAACAGTTAAGCCGCTTACCCTTATTAATGCTTGACCGACATTTACAGGTACGCTGCCGCTTATACTGCCGCACATGCCTTGAGCCATTTTCATATCTTTACTTACCATATCTATTTTTGTAAGTATTTCGCTGCCCTTGCCTATTAGTGAGGCTCCCCTTACGGGATGAGCAATTTTACCGTCCTTAACCAAATAGGCCTCGAGAACATTAAAGTTAAACTCACCAGTTGCCGGATCAACACTGCCGCCACCCATGGATTTTGCATATAGGCCATTACCCATAGTAGAAATAATTTCATCGGCATCATCATTGCCTGCCGCAATATATGTATTGCGCATACGGGACGTTGGCGGATATTTATAGCTTTCACGGCGAGCACTGCCCGTTAGGCTCATTTTCATAATTCTGTTGTTAAGCCTGTCTATCATATAATTTTTAAGTATGCCGTTTTCAATTAAAACAAGCCTGCTTGTTGGTGTACCTTCATCATCTATTTGCGTGGATCCCCACTCAAATGGTATTGTGCCATCATCTATTGCTGTAACTTTTTCGCTTGCAATTTGTTGACCCAATTTATTGGAAAACTCGCTGAAGCCCTTTGCAACACTTGTTGCTTCAAGGCTGTGGCCACAAGCCTCATGGAATATTACACCGCCAAAGGCATTATCAATTACAACGGGCATGTAGCCTGCCGGACATACCGGCGCATGGAGCATTGTTACTGCAGTATTTGCTGCTTTTTTGCTTAACGCCTCTAAATCCAATGTATCATAAAACTCAAATCCGCTGCTTGCACCCGGAGATACTACGCTTGTTTGATTCTCTTTACCGTCGCTTGCAACAGCAACAATAGCCGTCCTTGTATAGGGGCGTGTTTCAGTTACAAAAAGGCCGTCCGTATTAGCTATCCAAACACTCTGCATAGCATCCGTATAATAAGCATTAACTTGGCTTATTTCATCAACGGCCAGGGCAACTTTGCTTGCACGTTTCAACATATCTATTTTTTGTTTTGCTTCAACTTGACTTGGTTTTAACTTAATATCCCAAGCAGCATATTTGTGCAAAGCTTGCAACTTTGCAACAGGATGTTTTTTAGACTCGTTAATTATTGCTGCCGCTTTTTTAGCGCAGTCTAAAAGCCCCTTTAAACTTGTATCGTTTGTATATACATAAAAAGCTTCCGTATTAAGGTAAACCCTTATACCTGCACCGTGCACCCTTGAGCTTACAATGCTTTCGGTTATATTTGACCTTAAACTTATACTGTTATTAAACCTATCTTCAAAAAATATCTCGGCAAAATCGCCGCCTGTTTCCATAGCAACTTCTAAAACTTGTTGTGCTATATTTTTGTCCAGCATATAATTCCTCCTAATAATTAACTAATTCATCTACAACTTCATAAGGGTCATCCGCCCCAAACAGAGCTGTACCCATTACAAGCATATCCGCCCC
>JAAZPT010000076.1 GCA_012797085.1 Christensenellaceae bacterium
TAATTTTTTCATAACTATGTCTTCTTTCTTATTATTAAAAGTTTATCCTTTTACAGAGCCCATTGTTAGGCCTCTAATCATATATTTCTGTACACTAATAGCAAATAATAACACGGGCAAAACAGCAAGGGTGCCTGTTGCTGCCATCTCTCCCCATTTAATGCCCGATACTGAAAGGTAACTCATAACGGATGTTGGTATTGTTTTTGCTCTTATTGTAGTTAGAAAATTTGCAAAAACAAATTCATTCCATGAGTTAATCATACAAAATATTGCTGTTGCAACCATTCCTGGTATTATAAGGGGCAATATTATATATCTTAATGCTTCTGTTTTTGTACAACCGTCCACCAAAGCAGATTCTTCTAAAGACATTGGAATATCTTCAATAAAACCTCTCATCATCCATATTGTAAATGGCAGGTTAAAAGTGGTATAACATATAACGAGCAAACTTAAAGTATCTATCATACCCAACAAAGCGGCTGTTAAAAAATAAGGTATTATTACCGCCATCGCAGGGAGAAACCTTTGGCTCAATATCCAAAATGCACGTTTTTCTTTGTTTTTCCAATTGAAACGTGCAAAACCATAAGCTGCCATTGTGCCTAAAACCAAAGAAATTAATGTGGAAATTGATGCGACTATAGCACTGTTTTTAAATAATCTTAATATATTATTTTCAAATATTAGCTTATAGTTGTCTAAAGTAAAAGTATCAATAAAGTTTAACGGTTCATATATTCCGGCTTTTGTTCTAAAACTTACGGCAATCATCCAAAGGAAAGGAATCAAAATAAAAAAACAAATTATAAAATATGCAAAAAATCTTAAAATGCTTCCTAATAGTTTTTTTAATTTGAACATATTAATTTTCCCTCCTTTGAAGTTTTAATAATGCATTACTTATAGTAGTAACTAACAAAAGCAACACTATGGCAACTGCAGCACCTCTTCCAATTAAACCGTTTTGAGCGTTTACCATTCTATACACATGTAAACTTAAAAATTCCGTTGCTCTTCCCGGCCCACCTTGTGTAAGCACAAAAGCAGTGTCAAACAACTTGAGAGCATCTGCCATTCTTAATAATAATGCAAGTATTGTTAGATTTTTCATCATTGGAACAGTAATATAAAAAAAGCTTTGAATACTGTTTGCACCATCAATTTTAGCAGATTCATAAGGTTCTCTTGGAACAGTTCTTAAACCTGAATATAGCATAAGTGTAATAAAGGGTGTAAATTGCCAAATGTCTACAATAAGTATTGACCAAAAGGCCATATCAGCCGATAACCAAGTGATTTTTATTCCAAAAAATAAGTTTAAAAAATAGTTTATTAAACCGTATTCAGAGTTAAACATCAACTTCCACATTTGCCCGGCTATTGTTGGGGTTATTGCCAATGGAATAATCATAATGCCAATAACCAAACCCTTTAATTTAAATTCTTTAAAATTTAATAATAGAGCAATAAGATAACCAAGAATAAGTTGTATAGATGTACTTAAAAATGTAAAAATCAAACTGATTTTTACAGAGTGCCAAAAGTCGGGATCTCTACCACTAAAAAGTCTAATAAAATTTTCAAAACCTACGAATTTTGCCCTTGAAAAATCCCAACCCAATTGATAATTAGTCATACTTATAATATACAAAAATATGCTTGGGATTATTGTTAAAATAATAAGCACCAACATTGCTGGAGCCACATATTTTGTTTGAGGGTTTTTGTGTAAGTAATTTTTAATAAAACTATTTTTGTTTTTCATGAGAGTTCCTTTTAAAAGCATTACAGCAGTTATAACTGCTGTAATGCAATATAGTATTTAGTTTTATTTTATTAAATCCTCAACATCCAATTGCATTTTATTACATGCATCTTCTACACTGATATTTCCGGCCAAAGCATCACTACCGTATGCACCGGCAATTTCAAGAATCTGATTTATTTGGTCGTGTTGAGGTATCCAGCTTAAGCCTTTCTCTACCAATCCGTTTGCAACTTCTAATGCTGCCTTTTGTGCCTCATAAGAAGGGTTGAGTGATGCAAGTTCATCATTTTGGAAAACGGAAGCTCTTGTTCCTACTCCGCCTGCTTTTATATAATCAACGGATTTTTCCTTGCTTGCCATAAAGCAGATAAATGCCCATGCTTCATCAGGATTTTTTGATTTTGAAGAAATTGCAAGGTTCCAACCTGCTAAAGCAGCACCATCGCCTGCGGGACCTGTAGGTGTGGGAACGAATGCAACTTTATCTGCTACTGTGGATGTTTCTTTGTTTGTAATTTGGTTTGCTAATGCAGTTGCATCAAGCCACATTGCTGTTTTTCCTGATACAAAAGCACCTAATGCTTCCTCGTGTGTATATGTTCCCACATCCGGAGGAGCACATTTCAACAAATCTACAAAGAATTGAAGGGATTCTTTTGTTTCGGGGGTGTTGCATGTTACAACAACATTATCACTACCGATTGTTGATTGGTCTAAAAAACCGCCGCCAAAGTTATACATTAAGCTCATCCAACCTGAGGCAAAGTGTATTCCTCTTTGAGCTCTCATGGAAACACCATATAAACCGTCCTCTTTGCCATTAAAGAATTGAGCTAATTCTAAAAATTCAGCCATGTTTTTAGGCGGTTCCTTGCCATATTTTTCAAAAAGATCTGTTCTATATGCAATAAATCTTGTTTCACCGGCAGTAGGTATTCCATAGTTTACGCCTTCGGCACCCGCAATACCGTTTCTATAAGCAGGCATAATGTCTTCATATACGAACCATTCAGGAGTATCTTCTCTTTCAGCAAAATCTTTTATTGGAAGCAATACATTTTTTGATGCATATTCACTCATCCAGAATGCATCAACCATCATAACATCATAACTTCCGGACCCTTGAACATCTAATAACTGTTTGTTTTTTAAGTTCGTTTCCTCAACAATATCCCATATTACTTCAATTCCTGTTAATTCTGTAAATTCACCTACCATAGTTCTAAATGCATCGGTTGAGGGATGCGATGCCATAGCTACTACAATAGTTTTTCCGCCTGAATTTGCTTTTACTTGTTCGCCCCATTGTGCAATGTCACTTGCTTCAGCAAGGGAAAATGCAAATGTTGATAAAATAAGTAAGATGCAAATCATAAAAGAAATAAACCTTTTCGCTTTCATAAAAGCACCTCCAAAATAATATTGAGTTTTACTCTATATATATTATATAATAGAAAAGTAAAAACACATTTGTCTTTTTGTATTGTATATTTGTTGTTTTATGGTACAATAATGTTCAAATAGTCAATTTTTTAACAAAAGGAGTTATTTTATGGAAAAAAACAATAATAATTTTTTAATTGATTCTTATGTCTATACTCCAATAAAAAAAGAAATTGAGATTGATAACATAATTAGTTTTCACTATTATGAATATACTGAAAATTTTGATGGATTAGAAGAAAGCCATGATTTTTGGGAGCTTATATATGCAAATAGTGGTACTATAGTATGTAAAGAAGGTGAAAAGGAGTACAATTTAAAACAAGGTGAGCTTATTGTTCACCCTCCATTAGCAAGGCATAAACTTATTGCATTGGGTAAAAAAAGTAGTTCTTTAATTGTATCGTTTACATGCGACGGCCTTTATAAATATAAAACAAAAGAAAAAGTTATAAAAATGA
>JAAZPT010000077.1 GCA_012797085.1 Christensenellaceae bacterium
TATGTTAATATTGAAAGGGAAGATTTAATAGAAACCAATCATGATATTTTTACCTATGTAGGAGATTAATATGTATTTATCAAGAGTTGAAATTGATGTTAAAAACCGAAGAAAGATTAGAGATTTATCCCATGTTGGTGCTTTTCATAATTGGGTTGAATATTCTTTTCCAGAGGAGATAAAAACACAGGAACGTTCAAGAAAGCTTTGGAGAATAGATAAGCTTAATGGCAAGGAATATCTATTAATATTAAGTTCAGGTAAGCCGGATATAAAATCTTTGGAAAAATATGGAGTAGATAGCTCTGGTCAAACTAAATTCTACGGAGATTTTTTGAATTCTTTACAAAATGGGCAAAAAATGAGTTTTAGAATAGTTTTAAATCCAGTTATAACAAAATCACAAGGAAGTGGTAATAAAGGGCTGGTTAAGCCCCATGTAACAGTAGAGCATCAAATGAATTATCTGCTGGATAGGTCAGAAAAGAATGGATTTGTTCTAAAAGAAGAAGATATAAACATTGTGGAGAGAGGCTATGTAGAATTGAAAAAGGCGAATGAAAAACCTATTAGATTAGTAAGGGTTGTATATGAAGGAATATTAACTATTAAAGATATAGATGTTTTTAGAACTACTTTAATAAAAGGCTTTGGTAAGAAAAAAGCATATGGCTTTGGCTTGTTAACAGTTATTCCGGTGATATAATGGATAAAAAATTTGGTGCTAAGAAAACAGAGTTAAAAGAACTGCCTATGATTAGCGATAGGGTGAGTTTTATATATGTTGAGCATTCAAAAATAAATAGAAGTGATAGTGCCATAACCGTTTCAGACATTCGTGGAACTGTAAAAATTCCTGTAGCTATGATTGGAGTATTGTTACTTGGACCAGGTACTGACATATGTCACAGAGCTGTAGAGCTTATTGGTGATACAGGTACATCTTTAGTATGGGTAGGGGAGAGAGGGGTTAGACACTATGCCCATGGCAGAGCCTTATCTCATTCTACAAAGTTATTGGAAACTCAAGCTAAGCTAGTAACCAACACGCGTTCTAGGTTAACAGTAGCAAGAAAAATGTATCAAATGAGATTTCCAAATGAAGATGTGTCTCAATTAACAATGCAACAGTTAAGAGGACGTGAAGGCGCTAGAGTTAGAAGCACTTACAGACAATGTTCTAAAAAATATGGTGTTGAATGGACTGGAAGAGAATATGACGTGGAAGATTTTTATTCTGGTTCAGCTATAAATCAAGCTATATCTGCTGCTAATGTAGCATTATATGGTTTAGCTTATAGCGTAATTGTTGCTCTTGGCATATCTCCGGGCTTGGGTTTTATTCATACTGGGCATGATTTATCCTTTGTGTATGATGTTGCAGATCTTTATAAAGCGGAAATAACAATTCCTATTGCCTTTGAAGTTGTGTCAACAAGTAGTGAAAAAGATGATATAGGAAGAAAAACTCGTATTAAATTAAGAGACTGTTTTGTTGATGGTAAGCTAATGGAAAGAATTGTAAGGGATGTGCAATATCTTCTTGATGTTGAAACTGATGAAATTATAATTGAAAATATTAGCTTGTGGGATGACAAGGATAAATTAGTAAAATATGGTGTTAGCTATAAAGAGGTATAATTATGCCGTTGACTGTAATAACATTAAGCAATGTTCCAAAATCATTAAAGGGAGATTTATCTAAATGGATGCAGGAAATTGCTACAGGTGTATATGTAGGAAATTTCAATACAAAAGTTAGGGAAAAATTGTGGGAAAGAGTTACGGCAAATATAGAAGAGGGTGAAGCCACAATAAGCTATTATTACAGAAATGAAATTGGTTATAAATTTTCTACAGTTAATACTAAGCGTGAAAGTGTTGATTTTGATGGAATACCACTTGTAATGCTTAAAAATTCTGAAAACTTTAAAGAAGAAAATATAAAACTTGGATATAGCAAGGCATCAAAAATTAGAAAATCAAAAAAATATAAGGCATCAAA
>JAAZPT010000078.1 GCA_012797085.1 Christensenellaceae bacterium
CCTCTTCAATTTTATAGAGTTTTGCCCTGCTGTTCCTAAAAGCACAACGTTTTCAATAGCTGCAAACTCAATTTCTTTGTTTATTGTATTACCAACCGAATCTGTAACTTTAAATATAATTAAACAACGAGGCCCTTGATACTCTAAAATAAGCTCTTCATTGCCGGAAGGAGTGTTGCTTGTAAAAGTATCACACATTTTAATATATTTATTTGGTATATCAGAAAACAACTCGTCTCTATATTGTCCAAGGGCATTAACTTCCAATTTATATGGAGGTATACCTCCTTGAATATCCCAAAAAATTTTAAAAGGCACATCTATTGTTGCAACTGTTTTTTCGATATCAAACTTTGCCCTGAATTCACCTTCCGTTATAAAAGGAGTGTTCGTTGGAATAGAAGTTTCTTGAATATTTCCATCATCTTCTTTAAGCACAAATACGTTTGTATTGCTTTGTTGATTAGTATTTATATCAGCATTATCATCCTCCATTAATATTACAGGTGAATTTGACTCCCCATTAACACCACCTGCAAAAGCTATACTAAATAAAATAAGCATTATTAGAATAAAATATAGTTTTTTCATATAATTCTCCACGTTTGTTTTATGCTATAAATATAAGTTAATGGCTAAATAAAAGCAAGCTTTTAAATGGTTTTTTGTTCAATTTATATAATATTCTCAACAAAGTTTGTAGGTCACTTATATATAGTATAAATAAAAAACAGCAAGCAATGCTTGCCGTTTTTATTACTGTATTAATATTTTTTCCTTTAATTCCAAAACTTTTATATAAGGGTAATTTGTACCAAGTTCTTCATATACCCCAAACACTCCTACAACCTCAATATAATTGCCTATTTGAGGATATTCTTCAGGATATTTTCGCTCCTCTTCAATTACAAACTCTAAACCCTGTTGGCAACAAGCCATAGCATCGGATATTACAACATAGTGATAATTTTTTTGAGTTAAATCAAAAAAGTTAGAGCTGTACATGCCTCCCATTTTTATTGTTTTGCCAATATAATCTTGAGTATTTACAAGCATGTTATAGACTTCTCCGAATACCATTGTACTGCTAAGCTTGGTTAAATCTACATCTATAAAATATGGCTCTTTAGCCTCTACAAGAATAGGCTCTTTTTGAGCTGTATTTATACCCTCTGCATTTACATAAGCCATATTTCCCAATAAAATAAAGCTTAACAAAATTGATAACAGTTTTTTCATGCTTTTACCCCCTTCAAGGCACCCACTAAATAAAATAAAGCAAAGTTTACAATATTTACTACAACTATTGTTGAGCCAACGGGTGTTCCTGCTAAAATTGAAATGATTATCCCCAATGCCGCCGCTACTACCGATATTATCGCTGAACATATTGTTGCAGATTTAAAACTTTTAAATACCCTCATTGCAGATAGGGCAGGGAATACAATAAGGGCAGATATTAGCAAAGAGCCCACAAGATTTATAGCCAACACTATAATTATAGCTGTAACAACTGCTATAAGCAAATTGTATGCCTTTACCCTTATGCCTGATGCAACTGCAAAATCCTCATCAAAGGTAATTGCAAAAATTTTATTATAAAAAAGTATAAACAATGTAAGCACTATTATGGATAATACTATAGAAAGCCATACATCCGAAGGTTTTAAAGTTAGTATTGATGTGGACCCGAATAATGTTGTACATACATCACCTGATATATTGGCCGATGCAGCAAATATATTAAGCACCAAGTAGCCTGTTGCAAGGGCTCCTACGGATATTACAGCTATGGCTGCATCCCCTTTTATTTTTGCATTTTGACTGCTGCTTAGTATTGCTATTGCACACAAAACGGTAATGGGTATTGCAAGGTACATATTGTTTGACAACTTTAAAACCGAGGCTATGGCTACTGCACCAAAGGCTACGTGGCTTAAGCCATCACCTATAAATGAAAAACGCTTTAATACCAAGCTAACGCCTAACAATGAAGCACATAGGGCTATAAGCACACCTACAATTAAGGCATAACGTACAAAGGGATATTGAAAATACAGGCTTAGTTTTTCGAATATATTATTGAACTCAAGCATTAGCAACACCCCCTATAATTGAAAATGCTTTGCCTACTTCGCTGTTTAAATAATCATCTTTAGTTCCAAAAAACAAGGGTTTATAGCCTATATGTAATATATGGCTGGCATATTTAAGGGCAGCGCTAAAATCATGGGATATCATTATAATGGTAATACCATGCTCCTTGTTCAGCTTTTCTATAAGCTTATACATTTCAATGGTAAGCTTTGGATCCAGCCCTGAAACAGGTTCATCTAAAAGCAATAATTTTTGTGTTGCACATAAGGCCCTTGCCAGCAGCACCCTTTGTTGCTGTCCACCGGAAAGTTCACTATAACATTTGTTTTGTAAATTTAATATATCCATTTTAGCAAGGTTATCTTTTGCCTTTTGTTTATCGGCTTTGTTATAAAAAGCTTTAAAACCCTTTTGATTTAATGTGCCCGACAGAACAACCTCCATAACGGAGGCGGGAAAATCCTTTTGTATTTGTGTTTGTTGCGGCAAATAGCCAATTTGATTAGGCTTTAAGCCGCCACCTGTAAGGATTTCCCCTGATATGGGGCTTTTAAGCCTTAGTATGGTTTTTATAAGTGTACTTTTGCCCGAGCCGTTTTCACCAACTATACATAAATAATCCCCGGCATTTACCGTAAAATTTAAACCTTCTACCACGGTTGCACCGTCATAGCCAAGGGAAAGATCCTTACAGGTAAGCAATGTCATATATTATCCTCTATTCCTAATTTAAAGCTTGTTTTAAAACTTCCAAGTTTTCTTTCATGATATTAAGATATGTATTGTCTAAAAAATCAGCTGTAACGGATTGCATGGAATTTAAAACAAGTTTGTTTTGGTTTTTATTTTTTGTGTTTTGTATAACAGTTTCTGCAATTTTATGGTTTGCGCCTTCTATTGATAAAACACTTGTTAAACCAAGTTCATCAACTTTGTTTGCAAGGAATATAATTGTTTCAAAACTTGCCTCTGATTCAGCGGAGCACCCTGTAAAGGCCGCATAGTAGTCAAGACCATAGTCATCTGCTAAATAGCGGAAAGGGAAGCGATCACCAAAAAGGATTGTTTTAGTTTTTGCTGCATCAACAACTTCCTTGTACTGTGCATCCAAGGCATCCAGCTCGCTAATATAGCTTGAAGCATTTTTTGTATAAATATCTGCATTGGTAGCATCCAATTCACCAAGCACCTTTGCAATATGTTCTACAATTATTTTTGCATTTTTTAAAGATAGCCAAACATGCTCATCAAGATGCTCATGTTCGTGGTCATGTTCATGTTCTTCTTCATGCTGGTGCTCTTCTTCGTGCTCATGCTCTTCTTCGTGCTCGTGCTCTTCTTCGTGCTCGTGCTCTTCTTCGTGTTCATGCTCTTCTTCATGCTCGTGTTCTTCTTCGTGTTCATGGTGTACTTCTTGCATGCCTTCAACCACTTTTTCATTTTGCACTATATCGCCAAGCACTTCCACAAGATCAACAACTACAAGGTTTTTATTTGTTGCCGCCTCTACAACATCATCAACCCAAGCATCGGATACGCCGCCAACATGTATAAATAAATCTGCCATGGATATTTTCACTATATCATCTGCAGTCGGTTGATAATTGTGTAAGTCAACGCCTTTATCTAAAAGCAATGTTATATTTGCATTTTGAGCATTATCGCCCAATATCTGCCTAACCCAATCGTACTCCGGAAATATTGTTGTAACAATATTTAGTTTTTTTGGCTCACTTGCCAATACAGGGCTTGTAAACAAGCCAAAAGCTAACAATAAAGCTGTTAGTACCGATAATATTTTTTTCATATTAATCCTCCAAATTTTTGTTTATTTTTAATAATAAAAAATAAACATCAATTCAGAAGTTTCACCTTAAGACTTACAGGGCTTATACTGCTTAGGTATAAGTCTGCCACCTTTAATTTAAAATGCAAAACATTAAGCAAATAGGCTGTATTTAAAAGTATAGCAACAAAAAATACAAGCTTGTTTAATATATAAGTACACAATTGCATCAGCCTGCAAGGCTCGCAATTTTTGTGTACACACCTATGCTCCTTTTCAAAAGCAACATAAACGAGGGAGCTTAATATAAACACAACTATAAAAAGGCTTATAGCACTTAAAATTATTCGTTTTGTTTTTTTATTGCAAGCTTTTTTTAACAAATATATACTCCCCCATTGATTATTTGCAAATGATTTGCAAATTAATTATACGAGGGGTGATGAATTTTGTCAATGTGGAACAACAATAAAACAATGCTTTTCATTACTTCTTAAAATAATAGAAAAGCATTATATCAGCTTGTTTTTTACACAAATATCAAATTATTCTTTCTCATTCAAAATCAGTTTATAGCTTTCCATATAGCTGTTTACCATGTTTTTAGCTGAAAAATTGCTTATGCCGTATCTTCTTATGGTTTTTGAATCTTGAGGTTTTTCAAGTTCTTCTAATACCAAATTTAAAATGCCGCCTACATCACCATAGCTTAAAAATTTTGCATAGGGTTGAGCGTATATGGTTTCGGGAGCACCGCACTCAAATGCTATAACGGGGCAGCCACAGCAAAGAGCCTCCGCCGTGGTAAGGGAGAAGGTTTCAAAACTGCTTGTAAGGGTAAATACATCGGCTGCGCTATAATAATAGGCCAACTTTTGCGGACTATCCCCATCCATGCGTACAATCATATTGGAAGGCAATTTGTTAGGTAAATTGCCTTTTTTGCATACAACAAACACATATACATTGTTTGCTCCTATATTAATAAGCCTTTCGGCAAGGTTTATTATATGATGGCTACCCTTTATTTCATCATTAAAGTTTGGCATTACACTTATTATAATTTTAGATTCGGCGGGAATTTCAAGCTCCTGCCTAAATTGTTCTTTGGCATTTTTTACAGGCTTAAAGGCTGATGTATCAACACCGTTTGCAATTATTTTAATTTGCTTTGGCTTTATAAAGGATTTATCAACCCTGTTTTTAAGCCATAGGCTCGGGGTGCTTATATAAAGCTTATCCCATCCGTCAAAAAGGCGTTTTTTCCACTTGTACATAGTAGCAGTATGGTCAAAAAACAAACTTTTGGGATAGTGGGATAAGTTAGGACATTTACCGCAGCCCCTTTGCCATTTATCGCAATTTTGAGCAACTCCGCATTTGCCTGTGTACATGATATCGCAATGAAAACTCCACATTGTGGGGATATTGTTGGCACGCAGATATTTAATAACTTTGCCGGGGTTTACAAAATAGGAATGAAGCTCGGAAACATGCACCAAATCCGGCTTAAAAAGCTTAATTTGATGAATAAGACCATCTGTAGACAAGGGCGAAAATATTCCGGTGAAGCCTGTTATGCGAGTTAAAAGAGCATGTATTTTTGTTTCGGTATCGTTGGCAAACTTGTATATACCCTTTTCATCACAAGCATCGCCTCTGCCATAACAAAGCAAGCTTTCATGCCCTTCCTTTTGCAGGTTTTTATGAAGGGCGTAAACAATATCCCCCGTGCTACTGTTTTTGCAATTAACATCAATAAGTAAAATACGCATAAGCTACCTATACTGCATACGCTCTATACCGAAGAGCCTTGCAACTTTTATTGCTAAATTGATAATTTCGTAAGTGTTTTTATAATCTTTAAAAGTTTTATTGGGTTGAGCCATAAGGTCTTTAAATTCATCAACAGTAAAGCCTAATTTGTTACATATAAATACCATATCTTCCATGGCAAGCATTTCATCGTAAGGGGGTTCCGCCAAGGTGTTTAAGGCGGTTCCTCTATCCATTTGGCATGTTAATATCAAGCTGGAAAAATGGGCACGGCGTTTATCGTAGCCAAACTTTTTAGGCAGCCAATAGCCCTCATAAAAGCGGGTAAATCTGCTTTCATAATGTTTGTTTTTGTAGGGTTGCCAATCAAACTCCTGCTTTAATGTTTTTATGGCATCTTCTTTATAGTATGTTATTAGATTAAGGGGTTTTATAATTTTCATACCCTTAAAATATCTATAATAGAGCCTATGTTTAAACATAGAGCACATGGGCAATGTTTTAAGAGGAATTGTACCAAAGCGTTTATGTATATCTTTAATCTGCCTTAAATCGTTCCAATATACCCACTCGTTAGGCTCTCTCACACATTCCGTGCTATAGTTGCCACCTGTAAGCACATATTTTATGCCTTGCTTAACCGCATAGTTATAAAGGGCGGCAAATATAACATGATCCTGAGGGGTATCCTGATAGGGAACTTGAGCTTTAAAATAAGCTCTTTGCAAATCTGCAAGTTCATCAAAGTTTACTACTTCTTCTATAAAGTAATCTTCCGCCCTTAATGTTTTAACAATTTTTTGTGTATTTTCAACAGCCACAGGCAAATTCCAACCTGTATCCACAGAGTAGAGCAAGGGGCGCAAGCCTAATTTTTTTATTGCATAATAGGCCAGATAGCTGCTATCTATGCCTCCGCTTAGGCCGATAATACAATCATATTTTTTTCCTTTACCGTAGGCTTTTATTTCATCAACAATGGCATCCAGTTGCCTTTGCCCCTGTTCATCGGTATGCCAATTTGGCAATATGTTATTATCAAAATTATGGCAATGGTCACAAACACCCTTATCATCAAATTTAATAAGGGAGTCGCTGGTATCCATGGCACAACGCGTACAAATTTGGTAGGCTCGTTTCATATAATTCTCCTTTTATATCAATGCCTATATAAAAAAATTATAAGCACACCATAGCAAATTGTCAAACAATATACTAATAAATAACTGCTATAATAACATACAAAAAAGGCTTAATTGACACTAAGCCTACATTAAATTATAATTAAACAAAAGGGGGTAGGCTATGAAAGTTTTACAGCTTAACACCGTAAGCGGAATAAGTAGCACGGGAAGAATAGCTACGGACATTGCTCAAATGCTTGAAAGCCAGGGCAATGACAGTAAAATAATATACGGCATAGGCAATAGCCCTGAACATTTACAAAAATATGGCTATAAAATAGGCAGCAAATTTAGCGTGCACCTACACTCCGGCATATCTCAATTTTTTGATGGAGAGGGTTATGGCTCTCAAAAGGCCACAAGGCAAGCCATTGCCTTTGCTAAAGAATATAACCCCGATATTATACACATGCACAATGTGCATGGTTGTTTTTTGAATATAAAAATTTGGTTCGATTACTTAAAAACTGTTAAAAAGCCGATTGTTTGGACTATGCACGACTGTTGGAGCTTTACAG
>JAAZPT010000079.1 GCA_012797085.1 Christensenellaceae bacterium
TTTAATAGACTTTCTTCAATTTTATTTAAATAAGTAGACACAAGTTCTTCAACAATTTCATCTCTTTGAACCCTTGTTATCATACTTCTTGCTTGAGCATGACTTGTTATATATGTTGGATCTCCGGTAGTAATGTAACCAACCAATTGTGTAACAGGATCATAGCCTTTTGTTTTTAGAGCTTGATATACATGCATTAAAATATTTCGTGCAGTATCACTGTTGGGGTCTAGCGCAGACCAGTAACGGGTTTCAGTACTTTCCAAAATAATCCTCCTTTTATTTAATGTTTATACAGTAAATATTACTTGTATCTTTTGTTCCGGTTGTACCTATAACAATGCTTTCACGGAATACCGCAGGCGAACCTTCAATGGCTCCATCTAACTTGATTTCATCTTTTTTAGTACCATCTTTTGCGGCATATAAAGCAAGGTTCCCGTTTGAGTCACCTTGAACAATCCAAGCAGCTCCGTTTTCATCGTATATAGCTACCGGTGATGATATTGCATATGCATCAATATCATTACTCCATATTATTGATCCATCTTCTTTAGATAGAGACAATATTTTAGAGCTATTGTTTTCTGTTGCTATTGTAAAAATAACGCTATCAGATATGGAATTTTGACCTACTACTGGAGATGCTAATAATCCAGTTGGTGTAGTTTTATTATATGTAACAGGAACTTCTCTATTCCATGCTTCTTCACCACTAAGAGCATTTAATTTTCTAAGGACAATACTGTTTGATTTACGTTTATTCACAATAGTGTTTCCTAAATATAAATAAACTTCACCGTTTTCAGTTACATCAATTGCAATTGTAGCATCAACATTATCACCTACATCAATAGCCCATATAGGACTAAGAGTATTAATATCTACACATTGAACTATACCGGACGCATCAGCAAAGTAAGCATAATTACCATACATTGATACACTTCCTTCTATGCCTACAAGTTTTTGATTTTGACCTTTTGCAAGATATCGATATTTATCTATAGTAGGTGCAATAGTTAAAGAAGGTTTTAAGTGTTGGAAATTACTATTTAGCTGAACAGTGTATAAAACGCCATTTTCTCCTGCAACTACCATAGTATCACTTTTTCTATCAAATAAAGCTGTACCATCAAAAGCACCATTTGAATAATGAGCCTGTTTATCTCTACCATTTATTAATTGTATACGTTTTTGATCAAGTAAATTAAACAATCTATAGCCTATATCAACTTGTTTACCACCTGATAAGTATGACGCACTTTGACCAACGCCAAATATAGGAACTATATCCGGATAAACGGAAACTGCACTCTTCATTGGGAATCCTAATTCCATTTTAGGTCTTGTTTCTTTTCCATCAGCCAAATCAAGGAAATAAATATTCCCATCTTGAGATGCATATATAATTTCTTTCAATGCAAAGGTTTCCTTTTTATCACTGTTTATATTCATATAGCCCCTTGCTTCTGTATACCACTGTACAATAGCAGGTTGCGACATATAACCAAAGCCATAAACTGTTTCACTTTTTAATTTTAATCCACCAACAGGATAAGACCATATCTGCTCTAACTTCTCATCAACTACACCTTCCTTTGGTGTACCAAAAGCTGCATTTTGATGATATGCATCATTTCGGAAAGTAAATACTCCGCCTTTCCATAAGCTATAATAACCGCTATCACCAATAGAAACCGGTATAGCCCTATTATATCCGGAGACAGCCTTATCACTTGAATAAGCATTTACTTTTAAACCAATTTTATCCGGGGCAGTATTTTCCGTGGAGCTTGCGCTCTGAACTGGAACCGGCGATGCTGTAGGTACTGCCGTAGGAGTTGGTTCTGGCGTTGGCTCTGGTGTATTTGTTGGTTCCGGAGTTGCAGTTGGTGTTGGAGTAGGTACTTTTGTAGGCACCGGTGTTTCAGTAACTATAGGTGTTGAGGTAGGAACTTCCGTGGGTACCGGCGTAGCCTTTTCACCCATTGAATACGTCTCAAAAGGTTCCGGTGTATTTGGTATTGCCGGTGTTGAAGTTACAGGTACTTCTGTAGCCGGTTCCAAAACATTTAGTTTTATACTATGTTCAGTATCAACCCATTCGCCATTTGAATTTAACAATTGAGGACGAATATCACCTTTGTACTTGTTTGTTGCCTTGTAATTAATTGTCCAAATAATAACCTCTTCATTATTTGTTGTAAAAATATTAGTATCTAATACATTATTATTGTCATCAATAACTCTAACATTTTTTACACCCTTTGAGGTTGTTAATGAAAAAATAAAATTATCATCAATAAGACCATTTGTTTCCGATGCTGCTGAAAAATTTTCAACTTCAATTGTATCCTGAGGTATAAAAACTGACAAAGATTCATAAATACCATTTTTTAAACCATTTAATACACCGACAACGCCACTATCACCTTCAGGTACAAGCGTAAATAGTGCTGTAAGGAATAAAGCAAGTATTACTAAAATTATAAAAACAAATGTTAAAATTTTTTTGAAAAAGGTATTTTTACTCTTTATTTCATCAGCTACAAAATCACTGGGTACCGGCGGAACAACATTTGTTGGACGTGTTTGTTGCCTATTTTTTGTTTGTCTAAAAACAACCTCATTGTTATCTATAATATCCCTATTGTTATCTTGGAATTTACCAAAAAACTTAGTGGGCTCCGCCTCATTTTGATTATTTTGCACACCATAAAAAGGTTTGGGTATTGGCTGCATATTTCCACGCCTTCTTCTGGGACGTGAACTTTCAGGTTTGATTTCTTCACTAGTTTCTATTTGTGATCTATTTAAAACAAAATTATCGTTTTGAGATGGAGATCTTGTTTCAACATTTTTTTGAAAACGAGAAATCCTATTATTCTCAATACTTTTGTTTTGTTTTTCATCTTTTTCTAAAAAAACATTATTTTCATTTATATCAACATGTCTTTTGTATGGTTTGAAGTTATTGTCAACATCCTTGAACTCTAATGGTTTTTGAGAAACTTGTTCAGTAGTATCATTATTACTATCGACTAAAACTTTTGAATTGTCACTAACATCAGCATCATTTTCAAAGGTGTTTGTTGATTTCATAAAACCTCTATTTTGTTTTAGATGTGGATTAGGTTTCATGTTTTCATAAGCATTATTACGAGCAATATTGTTAATGTTCTGCAATCCCCTGTTTATTGGTCTAACAGGAATTTGTTGGCCGCTTATTTGCCTTTGCATGCCATTATTAACCATGTTGGGATCAATATTTACCGGCCTATACATTCCCTGAGGCATTGGCCTTATTGGCCTTTGCCTCATATTTTGAGGAATGTTTGGATTTTGCCTCGGAATATTTGTATACATATAGTTAGGATTTTGTTGATTGTTCATATTGATTTCTCTATTTATATCATGTGGTACTCTATTAAACATTCCATTTGGTACTGGAATATCCCCTTGAAAAAACTCTCCTCTATTATTATCAGGATAGTTTGGATTGTTTAAATTTTTACCATTTTTATTATTATCGTCCAAAACATTACACTCCTTATATGTACATACTATTAATTAAAGCTACAATAGCAATTTTGCTTTAAGTTATTATACATAAATAAGCACAAAACTACAAGCCAATTTTATTTTAATGTGTTTGTTTTGTTTATCTAGTTTAAAATAGTTCAAA
>JAAZPT010000080.1 GCA_012797085.1 Christensenellaceae bacterium
AATCAAAACTACCTTGGGCCATAAATAGCTATTCCAAGCACTCATAAATGTTATCGTCATTGCTGCTGCATAAGTTGATCTCATAGTTGGTATAAACATTTTAAAGAATATTGAAAATTCATTTAAACCATCTATACGGGCAGCCTCAATAATATCATGGGGAAAAGCTCTTGCGCTTTGTCTAAACAACATTATTAGTAAAGGTGTAGATAAATAAGGTAATATAAAACCCGCAGCGGAGTTTAACATACCCATTTTACTGACCATTTGGAAAAGGGGTATCATTGTTGATGCAAATGGTACCATCATAGACATAAGCAATACAGCCATAAGCCTATCCTTATGTTTGTCGTGATATATTTCAAACCCATAACCGGCCAAAGAACAAATAAGCAATGATAATAGGGTTTGTACAGTAGCAAAATAGAAGCTGTTTAACATTGATCCCCAAAGATCGTAATCCTCTATAATGGAATTATAATTTGCAAATAAATTATTTCCGGGAGTAAGCTTACCTGACAGAACATCCACACTGGTGTTTGTAGCAGAAACTACCATATAAATAAAAGGGAAAACAGATATTAAAGCTACTACAATTAAAAATACATATTTTAATATTGAAGCTATTTTTCTGCCTAAAACATTATCTTTATTAATCACGCTTATCACCAACCTTTAGCTGAATAAAGCTTAAAATAGCAACCATTACAAGTATTACAATACTCATAGCAGCAGCATAGCCGAATTTAGGATTACCCCAAAAGGATGTATTGTAAATATAGTGTGACATTGTTATTGTTGCTGTACCAGGACCACCATTTGCAATGTTAACAGATTCATCAAACAATTGTAATGTTCCATTTGTACTCATAATGGCTGTTAACAGTATTGTTGGTTTTAATAGAGGTACAGTGATTTGGAAAAACTGCCTTATTGGCCCCGCTCCATCTATTCTGGCTGCCTCATAAACAGAAGGTTCTATATTTTGTAAACCTGATAGGTAGAATACCATATTATAACCGGTCCATCTCCAAATAAGTGCAATAATTATAACTGCCCTTGCTAAATGTGGCGCTGAAGAGTCCGTTAGCCAGTTAATATTTTGACTTATTAAACCCAGCTTCATAAGCATAACATTTATAAAACCTTCATTAGAAAACATAGAGCGGAAAATTAACGAATAGGAAACCAATGATGTTGCACAGGGTAAAAATATTGCTGTTCTAAACAATCCCCTAAATTTTAAGTTGGGATTATTCAACATAGTAGCAATAATTAATGCTAAAACAAGCATTATTGGCACTTGTATAATTAAATAAGTAAAGTTGTTTTTTAATGCGGCAATAAATTTACTATCTTTAAATAACTGTTGATAGTTTCTTAACCCTGCATATTTTAAGTTTGTGCCAATTCCCGTTTTAAAAGACATTTGCAATGCCTTAAACATAGGGTAAAAACACAACCAAATAAGCAATATTGTAGCTATGGAAAGAAACAACCAACCTACAAGGCTTTGTTTTTTTTCTAAAGAAAGTCCTTTTCTTTTCGGTATTTCCATTTTTACCTCCCTTTTAAAATTAGGGGTTTTAAAACCCCTAATTTTATTTGGTTATTTTTTATATAATGTTGTTTAAACTATATTATATACCCATTGTAAATTCAACGTTGGCTTGTGCTTCATCTAATGCTTGTTGTACATCCATACCGCCTAATACTTGTGATAATGCGATAACAACTTCATCCCTTGCTTCATAGTAGTATACGCCTGTTGGAACTGCAGGTATTGCGCCGGAGAATCTAACTATATCTTCGTATATTTTTTGTCCGCCCCAGAATTCTTGAGGTTTTAAGTATACTTCAGATTGACCTGCCGGCAAGTAAGTTGCAATAGCGCCTGCTTTTTCAAGTATGCTGTCATAGAAGCTTACATTGCTACCGAATGTTTTATTTAAGAAATCAAATGCCAATTCTGTATCTTTACAGTTTACACTTACTGCCCATGAAGAGCCACCATTGTTTGAATAGTTTGTGCCGCCTTCAACATTTAATTTGGGAATATTTGTAATTGCCCACTTGCCTGAAAGGTCTTGACCTTCTTGTATGGAACCGATTATCCAGCAACCTTGGATTGTAGCAGCACAGCCACCTGTTGCCAAAGCTGTTACATATTCGTCCCAACCTGTAACTTCTTCTACAACACCTTCAGCAATTAGCCTTTTATAAAGTTCAAAAATGTCTTTTAATACTGCGTTGTCTTTAATATTTACGGAGCCGTCTTCATTAAACAATGCAACGCCGGCACTTTGTAACAGTATCATAATAAAGTCGCCATTCGGGTTACCATATTTAAACATTGTAACGCCTGTTTTTTCTTTAACAGCTTTTGCTACCTCTATCATTTTTTCCCAATCGATATCGGTAATATCTTCCATGGTGTAGCCAGCTTCTTCAATTAAGTCTTTACGAACTGCAAGTACTGCGGCACCACTATCAAAGGGTACGCCGTAATTTCTGTCTTCAACAACAGAATAAGCAACTTTTGATGGACCAAATTGTGAAAAATCAATGCCACTTTCTGTTAAGTCAACAAAGATAGGGAATGAAATTACATTCTTTTGGAATGCATTATCTTGCATTAGGAAAATATCAGGTAATGTTGATACGTCACCTGATGCACCTGTAATAATCTTTGTTTGAAGAGTATCCCATTGAGTATCTACTATGTTTAGTTTAAAGTCGGGATTATCTACTTGATAAGCCTTTTCTGCTTCTTTCATAGCAAAAATATTAAAGTTGGGATCCCAGCACCATACTGTTAGTGATTTTTCAGCAAAAGCTACTGTTGATATTGACAACAACATAACAATCGCCAAAAAAATGGAAATGGATTTTTTCATAAGATTTCCTCCTAAATATAAATTTATTTTTGTTTAGGTATATATTATCATAATTTTTATTCCAAGTAAAGACATTTTTTGTCACTTATTTAAGTCGATTTACAAAAAAGTCTTTTATCTAAATAAAATAGTTATTTATCTAAATTTATTATAGTTGCTTTTTTATAGAAAGAAATTTTTTACCCTATTATTTTAATTGGCTTTTAATTTAACTACCGCTTTTTTTATTTTAATTGGATTATTGTTACTGCAAGCCGGGCAATGAGGTTCATCAGTAAAGTAAACAGCAAAATCGCCCGGTTTTAATATTGATTTTTCTAAATATTTTACATCGTTAGTATCATACTGCATAAAATCTATTGATGAATCATACTCTTTAACAATATTGCAATTTTCAACACTGTTATAAAAAATAGTTTCTTCCCCTTCAATAAGTAACTGAATATCTATATATTTTTTATGGGCTTCATATAAAAAATCCGGGTTTTGTTTTGTTA
>JAAZPT010000081.1 GCA_012797085.1 Christensenellaceae bacterium
CCAGAGTTAGCTCTGTTCGAGTGTTATTAATTGTTATTGGTAAATTATTAGCAATATTATAGCAAAATGTTGCAACAACGCTATTATAATTTGGTTTACACCATTTTCCAAAAACATTTGGAAGTCTATATATCATAACATCAACATTATTATTTTTGCTATATTCCATAATGAGATTCTCTGCGGCCTTTTTACTTAAGCCATAAAGATTATCTAAATCAGCTTGTATAGATGAAGTTATAATAAAACTTGCTTTGCTATCATACTTTTTTAGTGTTTTTAATACTTGTTCTGTAAAAGAAAAATTGCCCTGCATAAATTCTTCAGGATTTAATGGCCTGTTTATGCCAGCTAAATGGACAACCACATCTGCAATTTTACAAAACTCATCAAGTAAGTTTTGCTCACTATCTATATTGAATTCCAATAAGTTAATATCAGCACTTAAAGGAGAGTTTTTAAGTTTTCCATCCTTTATATTTTGTAAGCTTACTACTAAGTTTTTCCCAATAAAGCCCTTTGAACCCGTTATAAGAATATTCACTTATTTATCTCCATATTATTTAAAGCATTTTGTATATATGAAAGGCTTAATAGTTTTTCTTTTACTTGCTCTAAAGTAAGCAATTTTGTGTTATTACTATTAAACTCATCAAAGCTTTGCCTTGTTTTATTACCTTCTGTAAAATATTTATCGTAGTTAAGATTTCGATTGTCTGATGGAACTCTGTAAAAATCCCCCATATCTACTGCCCTTGAGCACTCCTCATTAGTAAGCAAAGTTTCATACATTTTTTCACCATGACGAATACCGATATTGATGATTTTTGAATTTTTGCTAAATAAATCTTTAACAGCTTCTGCTAAAACGCCTATGGTACAAGCCGGAGATTTTTGAACAAGTATATCACCGGATACACCATTTTCAAAGGCAAATAACACAAGATTAACAGCTTCATCTATGCTCATTATAAAACGAGTCATATTAGGATCTGTAACAGTTAAATCTTTACCTGACTTAATTTGTTCTATCCATAGGGGTATAACGCTTCCCCTGGAACACATAACATTGCCGTATCTTGTGCAACATATTTTTGTTTGATCAGGTGATATTGTTCTACTTTTTGCAACCGCAACTTTTTCCATCATTGCTTTGCTTGTTCCCATAGCATTTACCGGATAGGCCGCCTTATCCGTAGATAAGCAAACAATATTTTTTACACCATGTTTTATAGCAATTGAAAGCATGTTTTCTGTTCCAATTACATTGGTTTTAACAGCTTCCATAGGGAAAAACTCACAGGAAGGCACTTGTTTTAAAGCGGCAGCATGAAAAATAAAATCCACATTATTCATAACATTATCAAGAGAATTTGTATCCCTAACATCTCCTATGAAATATTTAATTTTATCGGCATGATCAGGAAAATTTACTTGATACCTATGGCGCATAAGATCTTGTTTTTCCTCATCCCTAGAAAAAACTCTAATCTCTTTAATTTTTGATTTAAGAAATCTATACAAAACTGCATGACCAAAAGAGCCTGTTCCTCCTGTAATCAACAGAGTTTTGCCTTCAAAAAAATCCATCAATTTACCTCCAGCAAATTCATTTAAAAAAATCAATAATACAATTGGCTACTTTATATATATCATCATCACTTAAATATGGATGCATAGGCAATGACAAGCATCGATCAACTACATATTCTGTATTTGGGAACTCACCTTTATCAAATCCATATTTTTTTATTGCAGTTTGTTGATGCATACCTCTTGGATAATAAACCATACTGGGAATACCATTCTGCTTTAAAAGCTCTTTTAATGCATCTCTTTCACTTTGAGATTTTAATAATATTGTATATTGAGCCCAAGAAGAAACATAGCCTTTAGGAACAAAGGGAGTTTTAACGTAATGTGATAGCAACGATGTATACTTATCAGCAACTTTATTAATGTCTTCAAGTTCATTTTCTATAAATGCATCTAATTTTACACTTAGAATTGCTGCTTGTAATGTATCAAGTCTACTATTTAAGCCCATATCCCTATTATCATATTTATCTAAATTGGAACGACCTTGAGAACGAAGAGACCTGAGCTTAGCATCTAAATCATCATCATTTGTAAACATCGCTCCCCCATCGCCATAACAACCAAGAGGTTTTGCCGGGAAAAAAGATGTAGTTGCAATGTCTCCATATGCACAGGCTTTTTTGCCATTAATAGAGCCACCAAAACCTTGTGCTGCATCTTCAACTATTAGTAAATTATATTTTTGGGCAATTTCATTTATAGCATCATAATCTGCACATTGTCCAAATAAATCCACTGTTATTATTACTTTGGGTTTTAAAGCTCCTTCTTTTATTGTTTGTAAAATAACTTGCTCTAAATGTTCAGGTGACATATTGAATGTGTTTTTGTCAATATCCACTAATACAGGTGAAGCTCCTATTAACATAGCACAGTTGACAGTTGCAAAAAAAGTAAAGTTCGGAGCAAAAACAGCATCACCTTTACCCACGTTTAAAGCCATTAATGAAAGTATTAGCGCATCTGTACCATTTGCACAACTTATGCAATTTTTAACCCCTACATATCCCGCAAGACGTTTTTCCAATATGGAAACTTGTTCCCCAAGAATATATGCACTTGAACTAAGTACCTCGCTTATCGCCTTGTCCATTTGAAGCTTTAAAGCTTTATATTGTGCTTTTAAATCTCTAAATTGCATCTATTTCCTCCAAGTTATCATTGTTTTGTGAATATTTTCTGCTACACTCTGAACATACTAAAATATTATCTAGTATATTACCGCATTTACATACCCAAGCAATTTTTTTAGCAGGAACACCAACCATTAAGGCATAGTTTGGTACATCCTTTGTAACAACCGCACCTGCACCAATGAGTGCCCATTTACCAATGTTTATGCCACATACGATTGTTGCATTTGCACCAATACTTGCCCCTTCATTAACAAGAGTTTTTTTATAATTATTTGCACCTTTTGGAAATTTTGATCTTGGAGTTAAATCATTTGTAAAAACGCAAGAGGGTCCACAAAAAACGTAATCCTTAAGAACAACTCCACTATATAAGCTTACATTGTTTTGAATTTTTACACTATTACCAACAACTACGTTGGGTGCAACATTTATATTTTGACCAAGATTGCAGTTTTCACCAATAATAGCTCCACTCATAATATGACAAAAGTGCCAAATTTTTGTACCTTTACCTATTATAGCACCCTCATCAATATAGCTTGATTCATGAACATAATATTCTTTTTGCATATATATTCCTTTATTAAACACTTAAAATAAATTTAGCATCTTAAAATGACATAAATCAAAATAAGATGCTAAAATTTCCTAAAGTAAATTGTTACTTTTTCGTTGGAAAGTTTCTTAAATAAGAAGGTATGCCATCCTTGGGAGCTTCTTGTTGTTGTACCATACTGCCCATAGTAGCTTGTGGAACTACCGGGTTTGTATATGCAAATTGTGCAGCAGCAAAAGCTTGATTTGGAATGGCTTGGTTTTGAACTTGATTAGGATCTATACTTGGCATATTGTTATATAGGCCTTGTATTTCATCAAGGAAGCCATCGTCATCATCTTCTTCCACATCGTTTTGTACATGATTATACTTATTTGCTGATTGTGGTTTATATGGAGAATAGCTTGATTTCGCCCTTGAAGAATAACCGAATTTTCCTCTTTTTTGAGCAGGAAACGGTGTTTTCTCAAAACCGGTCGCAATAACTGTAATATGAA
Organism: Christensenellaceae bacterium; assembly: GCA_012797085.1. GTDB lineage: Bacteria > Bacillota > Clostridia > Christensenellales > Aristaeellaceae > JAAZPT01. The sequence continues at coordinate 3,789 of JAAZPT010000081.1, forward strand.
TTTCATCCTCTAAGGAATCATCAATTCCGGCACCAAAAATAATATTTGCTTCCGGGTCAGCTTCCTGTGCTATTAATGTTGCCGCTTCATTAATATTTGAAATAGACATTGTTTCATTGCCTGTAATATTAATAAGAACAGAACGAGCACCTTTTATATCCGTTTCAAGTAATGGACTACTAATTGCAGATTGAGCTGCCTCTATCATTTTATTTTCGCCAGTACCTATGCCTATACCCATATGTGCCATTCCACCGGATTCCATAACAGTTCTTACGTCTGCAAAATCTAGGTTAATAAGTGCAGGTAAAGCAATTAAATCACTTATACCTTGAATGCCTTGCCTTAAAACATCATCAGCAATGCGGAAAGCATCAATAATTGTTGTACCAGGGTTAGCAATTTTCAACAAGCTTTCATTAGGAATAACTACCAATGTATCTACCCTTTGTTTAAGCTCCATAATTCCGGCTTCAGCATTACGCATACGTTGCTTACCTTCAAATACAAAAGGCTTTGTAACAACAGCTACCACCAAGCAATCAGAATCTCGTGCTATTTCTGCAATTATTGGCGCTGCACCTGTACCGGTGCCACCACCCATTCCTGCAGTAATAAAAACAAGGTCTGCTCCCCTAAGTGCAGCAGCAATTTCTTCGCGACTTTCTTCTGCAGCTTGTTTACCAATTTCCGGTATTGCACCAGCACCTAGACCTTTAGTTTTTTTCTCACCTATTTGTATACAGGTTGCAGCTTTAGATAAAGAAAGAGCTTGGCTATCCGTGTTAATTGCAATAAAATCAAC
>JAAZPT010000082.1 GCA_012797085.1 Christensenellaceae bacterium
CGACTATGTAAAAGTGCCGAAAAACGGATTGATATTAGATGTGGGCTGTGGCAGTGGAGCTTTGACCATTGCTGTAGCTAAAAAGAACCCTACTGCAAAAGTTATAGGTATTGACAGATGGGGTATTGAATATGCTTCTTATAACAAAATCCTTTGTAAAAAAAATGCTAAAGCAGAGGGCGTTAGCAATGTTGAATTTAGAGAAGGCGATGCTATTAAATTAGATTTTTGTGACGAGAGCTTTGATGCTGTAACCAGTAATTATGTTTACCATAATATTAAAGGTATGAAAAGAGAGAAATTACTATTGGAAACGCTTCGCTTATTAAAAAAAGGGGGAATATTTGCTATTCATGATATTTTTTCAAAGGGAAAATATGGCGATATGCAGTCTTTTATAAATAAGTTAAAGGACATGGGGTATGAAAGTGTTCAAATTATAGATACGACAGATGGAAAGTTTATGTCAAAAAAAGAGGCTACAATATACAGCCTTAAGCATTCTGCCGTCCTCTATGGAAGAAAATGATGTTGCCTATGAAAATTAGCAATAAAATAATTATGGGAGTGTCATGGCTGTTTCATTTTTTGAATCCTCCGATTACAGATGTGGAAAAGATTTTTGATCATGCCAAAAAACATAATGAGAAACAAGTTTTCCGAATGCCTGGGGATAAAAGTCTGGAATATAAAGATATAAAAATCCATACGGAATTGGGGACTTATCACTGCTTGAGGATGAAAAAGAAGGGAAACAATCCCAACAAAGCAGTACTTTATATTGGTGGAGGGGGAGGGGTATATAATTACTATCAAGTACAACTAATCCTTGCAAAAAAACTTTTAAAATGGGTGGATGCAGAAATCTATTACCCGTTTTATCCACCCTCTACTAACAGCCCAATCAAAGAAGCTTTTAAGATGATTTTTGAAAGCTATAGAGCTATGTTAAACGACTATAGCCATAAAAAAATAGGGGTGATAGGCTTATCGTTTGGTGGAACGGCAGCTATGACAATAATTTCTTGGAATAATTATTATAAGGAAAACCTTCCAATGCCGGCTCTAACTATAGGATTATCTCCGGGACATGTGCCGGCAAACAGAGCTGAAAACGAGAGCCTTGAATCTTATAGAGGGATAGACCCTTTTGTTCCTGTAGACTGGGTAAAAGCCTATGGGGAAATTAATGCGGTTGGACAAAACTTGGAGCATTGGATTATCCATACTGCTCATGGAGATTTCAGAAATGCCGGAAATGTTTATCTATATTATGGAGAAAAAGAAAGCTTGGTTTACGCAGCGCCCGTCTATGAACAATCTTTAAAAAAAGCGGACATAAACTACAATATTCACATAGAACCTGGCATGCCTCACAGTTATGGAGCTGTTAGGATAAACAAAGCTTCTAAAAAAACTTATGACGAATATATTGGATTAATTAATGATCTATAGAAAGCGAGAATCACATGAAGGATATAAAGCAATTAGGAACCTTCGTTTATCAAAATGAAAAGGTGAATGGAACAAATGTAAAGAGTTATCTTGGTATACCCTATGCGAGGGCCGGGCGTTTCAGTATGCCACAGATGATTGACAAATATCAAACACAAGTGGTTAATTCGGGGATTGGGATGTGTTTTCCACAAAACAAAGTACCACCACTTATTAACATATTTTTAAAAAACCCTATGATGCGTAAAGAAATTTTAACAGAGAATGACAAAACGGATGAAAATGCCTTCGTTTTGAATATTTGGACAAGCGATACATTACATAAAAAGCCTGTACTTGTTTTTATTCATGGTGGAGGCTTTACATATGGCTCCGGCACAACACCGCTTTATAACGGAAGATATTTGGCTGCAAAAGGCATTGTTGTTGTGACAATAAATTACCGTTTATCTGCACCGGGGTTTATACCCGTTATGATTGAGGGAAAGCTGTCGGTGAATCGTGGTTTTTTTGATCAACAATGTGCGCTAAAATGGGTACGACAAAATATTTCTGCTTTTGGAGGAGATTCTAACAACATTACATTAATGGGGCAATCTGCTGGTGGACTTTCCGTCTCTATGCACATGTTAAACGAGGAAAGTTCAAAACAATTTGATAAATTGATTGTATGTTCTGCCGGAGCAAACAAATGTATGGATTTAGAACAGGCTGAAAAATTTGCAAATTCATTTTTGAAGAAGAACCGTTTGAACAACCCTAAAGAACTGTTGCAGATTCCATGGAAAAAACTTGTCAAATTTAAAATGCCCCTTGAACTTTTAGCGACCCCAACTATAGATGGCGTTTTTGTGAAAGAGGACGCCAAGGTTCTTATGGAGAGAGGAGGTTTTTCGCCAAAACCTGTAATGCTGGGCACCACCGGAGACGAATTGAAAATGATAGATAATAAGTCTTGGTATAAAGCCATGGGC
>JAAZPT010000008.1 GCA_012797085.1 Christensenellaceae bacterium
CCAAGTATTTTAATGGTGATGATTTGCCTTCTCCATTATCAAAGTTATTGCCAATAGACAGCGAGCACAGTGCAATATTTCAATGCATGTGTGGCCATTCATCAAACAAGGTTAAAAAAATATTTTTAACTTGTAGCGGTGGTCCCTTTAGAACATGGAGCAAAACTGATATTTTTAATGCAAGACCTAAGGATGCCTTAAAGCACCCTAAATGGAATATGGGTGCAAAAATAACGATAGATTCTGCAAGCTTATTTAATAAAGCCCTTGAAGTCATTGAAGCCAAGTGGTTGTTTAACATTGACCAAAACGATATAGACGTGCTTATACATCCCCAAAGTATAGTTCATTCCATGGTAGGCTTTGAAGATGGTGGCATAATAGCACAACTTGGTGAGCCAAGTATGAAGTTGCCTATATTATACTCCTTAACTTATCCTGAAAGATTAAACTGCGATATAAACTTCCCTAATTTAAGTAATTTGGAGTTTTATGAGCCTGATTTAGATAAGTTTGAATCTTTAAAAATCGTTAGGGAATGTTTAAAAAAGGATGATGCATCCTGCCTAATTATGAATGCAGCTAATGAAGTGGCTGTTGATGCCTTTTTAAAGGAAAAAATTACTTTTGGAAATATTACAAATGCAGTTAAGCAAGTGCTTAACGAAATAGAAACTTTGCCTGTAAACAGTATAGACGAAATACTTTATGCTGATAACTTAGCAAGGCAAAAAACGATTAATTATATTAGCAAGTTGGAAGGTGCAAATTAATGAGTTTATTATATATATTTTTAGCTATACTGCTTTTAGGAATATTAATAACCGTGCATGAACTGGGACATTTTACAGCCGCCAGAATTGTAGGCATACCTGTAAAAGAGTTCAGTATCGGTTTTGGCCCCAAGCTAATATCCTGGAAAAGCAAAAAACATGATACACTATTTAAAATATCTGCAATACCCATGGGTGGTTATTGCATGTTTTATGGTGAAACCGGAAGTGATCCTGAGGCAGGAGAAGAAGTATATTCCAAAGATGACCCGAGATTATATAACAACCATAATGTTTGGAAAAGAATGTTTACCGTAATATCCGGTCCCATTATGAACTTTATACTTGCTGTTATTGTTGCCATAGCCCTTGTCGGTTTTTTCGGCAATAGTATTGAAGGTTTAAAGGTTATTGAAGTGCAAAGTGATTCCCCCGCCTATATTGCAGGTTTAATAGCAAACGATGAAGTTTTAACAATAGAAGGTCAAAGTGTAAACGATGGTACCATCAATGGTATATCAAATATTATTGACAATGTTGCAGCGCCTGATAAAGAATTAAGTATAAGTGTTTTACGCGATGGTAAAGAACACGACTTAAAAGTCACTCCAAAATTTGACGAAACCGAAAAAAGATTTATGATAGGAATTACAGTAGGTCCAATATTAGGCAAAATTGCTCCATCGCAAATATTTCCACAAGCTTGGGGTTTTTGTGTTGAAGCAAGCTCTTTAATAGCAAAATCATTAGGCAAGCTTTTTACTACAGGTGAAGGTTTTGACCAAACATCAGGCCCCATTGGTGTAGTAAAAATAATTAGCGAACAAACTCAACAGGGTGGTTTGGCAATGTTTTTAAATTTAGCTGTAATAATTTCCATTAACTTGGGATTAGTAAATTTATTGCCTATACCCGGCCTTGATGGTGCAAGGCTTATATTTA
>JAAZPT010000083.1 GCA_012797085.1 Christensenellaceae bacterium
ATCATAAATTTGTTTTTCAGCGGATGATAAAATTGTTGATAAGGGTTCTTCCTGTGTATAACAAGAATTACTAATATTTTTACATGCAGTTATCAATTTTCTTAATGTTGATTTCTCTACAACAATATTTACATATGATTTAATATTTGCAGTTGTGGGCACATAATCAATAACACTTAATAAATACGCTGTACCTCCTATACCATCAAGCTTTCCAATTCTTTGCAACTCATTTGAAACAGTCATAAGATCTATAGGAGTTCCTATACTATTTAATGTTGTTACTGCTTGGAAAACTGCTTTATTTTCTGGCATATAAAAATCATCAGCTATCAAATTTTCTATTGAATAAGAAACAGCGTTTCCATCTTGTAAAATAGAACCAATAACTGATTTTTCGGCATCTATATTATGAGGAGGTAATGCATATATAGTGTCTTGCCTTTGCATGTTTTATCCTTTCAAAAAACTAAATCGCTTCTTCAACCTTTAAGAACATTTTTGTTGATATTCCAGCATAAAGTTTTAGTAAAACATCATAAGTACCGGTTTGTCTAATTGATTCACCAAGTTCAATTTTTCTTTTATCTATTTCAAGGTCATATTGTATTTTTAATTCATTAGCAATCTCTTGTGTTGTTATTGCACCATAAAGTCTACCAGAGGACCCACATTTGACTTTTAAAACGATTTCTTTATCACGTAATTCCGCTGCTTTATCAAGGGCAACTGCTTTGTTTTCTGCTTCAATTTTATCTTGTGAAGCTTTTTTTCTATTTATTTCATTTATTGCAGAGTCAGATGCAGCTACAGCAAATTTTTTTGGTATTAGAAAGTTTCTTGCAAATCCGTCAGAAACATTAACAACATCATTTTTTTTGCCGGTTCCTTTTACATCTTTTAATAAAATAACCTTCATAATTATGGCCTCCTAAACAGGTAATATATTTGTTAAATTCATATATATTTTAAACCAATAAAGCATTATAGTCAACTAAGCCTCATTGACACTATTAAAAAAAATAGTATAATTTAACTATTAATTTAAAGGAGAAATGTTATGAGCCAGGAATGTTCTCACGATTGTTCTAATTGTTCTCAGAATGCTTGTGAATCACGTAAAGCAAGCAATAATTTACTATTTAAAACGAACAAAGCAAATAATATAAAAAAGGTTATTGGAGTAGTAAGTGGCAAAGGAGGAGTTGGTAAATCTATAGTTACATCAATGCTAGCAGTATTGTCTAAAAGAAAGGGATTAAATACAGCTATATTAGATGCTGATATTACCGGCCCATCAATACCAAAAGCTTTTGGCATTACAAAAAAACTTGTGGGAGATAAAAAATTTATTTTTCCTGCTATTACAGAAAACGGAATTAAAGTTGTAAGCTTAAATTTGCTATTAGAAAATGAAACAGACCCTGTTGTATGGAGAGGACCAATTATTAGTTCAACAATCAAACAATTTTGGGAAGATGTTCTTTGGGAGAACATTGATGTAATGTTTGTTGATATGCCACCGGGAACAGGAGATATTGCATTGACTGTATTTCAATCGTTGCCTCTTGATGGAATAATAGTTGTTACAACGCCACAAGATTTAGTTTCTATGATAGTTGATAAGGCTATAAATATGGCTAAGTTGATGAATGTTCCAATTTTAGCATTTGTTGAAAATATGAGTTATATTAA
>JAAZPT010000084.1 GCA_012797085.1 Christensenellaceae bacterium
AACTTTATAGGAGGAAAATATATGCAGAAAACTTATCATTTACTTTTTAAGGGATAAACAAGTCAACAAAAAATATTCAATGCTTGATTAATAATTCAATAAAAAAATTATTTTGTTAAATTATTTATTAATTCAAACATACTGTAAATGTAAAAATAAATTAAAAGGAGAAAATATTATGGCAATGATTAATTTTAGGGATGAAAATAATGAAGTATTAGAACTTTCTGTTAAAAACAAGGTTTCAGCAGAAACAAGATGTCTTTGGCAAGTAATATTACATTTTGTTATGGACGAAATTCGAGGCTCTATCAATGAGGATGACTCCTCCGACAAGCTCTATGAGGTTCCAGATCATATTGCTGTAAAAAGTGAAGATATTTTAAAATATTCAGGACATAAAAAAGAGCATTCTTTAGAAAAGGCAATAGAGGAACTAACTAGTATAGGGCTTATTGAATCGATAAAAAATGAAGAAGAAAACTCTTATACTTTTGCAATTAATTATTTGACAAAAAAGCTGTAAATAACATAGAAGGGGAGTGAATCTTATGCCACGAGATAAAAAATTTAAGGAAGAACTCTCTGCGATTATAGAATATTCTTCCGATAAATGGCTTTCACATGCTGAATTTGTATTGTGGATTGCCTTGTTAAATATGGCAAGAAATCAGTCTAATGAGCAATATTTAAATAATGTTTTGTCTGTATCTAACATAAGACTTATGGGTGCCTCTTGTTTCAGTAGTGAAAAAAAGTTTTAAAAGGCTAGAGATTCTTTAGCCAAAAGGGGCTTGATTACTTATGAACATGGGGATAGGGATGTTTTGCCTAAATACACTATAAATTTCTTAAAATAAAAAATAAAAACACCAATTAAATACATAAAACTCTAGGTGATTTTTTTAAAAATAAATTAGAAAGGATTAAAAAATATCATGAGTAAAATAAATTTTGCTGACGAACATGATAATAGAATCGAGTTCTATTTCGAACACAATCTCTCAGCTAATGAAAGATGCCTCTGGGATGTATTGTTATATTTAGCTTACAAAAGGGCAACAGGTATTGAATGGCCCGATTCTTTTTATGTTCCAAATAAATTATTATTGGGATCTATGCCGTTTGAAGGCATGGATACTTTGGAAAGGGTAAGAAAATCATTAGTTAATAAAGGGCTAATTACTTATAAAAATGAAGAAAATGTTAAGTCTTCTCCCATATATACTCTTCATTATCTAACAAAAGAAAAATAAAACATATACATAAAGGGAAATTTTCTTTCCCTTTAAAAATATTTTTAAACAAGAAAGGATTTTTATTTATGATATATATTGTAGATTATATTAAAGAACATAAGGAAGCTATGAAATATTTTACGGATCACGGAGCCTCACCTAACGAAATTACTTTATGGACTGCCTTATTTATTCTTGTTAATAGCCGTGCTAAGGGTAAATATTGGAATAATGTTTTGCCGGTCTCAAATGCTAATGCCATTGGTGCTAGTTGTATTCCTAATGTAAAAGCTCTTCAAAGGGCAAGAGCGGCGTTGGTTGAAAAGGGAATAATATCTTTTGAGCCTGGAGCTAAATGTTCCTCTCCAATATACACTTTAAATTTTTTTACTGCACAAGAAGTCCAAGAAGAGAAGGTGGAGGATAATGATAAAGATAATGAGGATGGTGAAAAATATCATCAGGAGTATGAAGAAGTCTCCTCGGATTGTTCTCCGTTTGTTCCTCGTTCGTTCTCTATCCGTCCTTCGTCCGTCCATGATGATAAATACAAAAAAGCTACTCAAGATGGCTATTTATCTGGGGATTTTAAGGTTACTATAAATCCACTCTATAAACATAAACTAAAACATAAACTAAAACTAAAACTTAAACTTAAACATAATATTCCTTCCTTCCTCCCAACAAGCAGGAGCACTTTAGGCACTCCTTGTTTGATAAGCGATAGCGTTCAAACGCCCACCGCAGGTGTTATATATAATAATATAAA
>JAAZPT010000085.1 GCA_012797085.1 Christensenellaceae bacterium
AAGGACATGTCGCCTCATAATCTTCAAGGCTAAGCTGTTCAAGGGTTTTGCTTTCACTAATGCACTTATAAACCAACTCACCGGCAATTTTATGGGCATCCCTGAAGGCAATACCTTTTTTTACAAGGTAATCAGCTAAGTCTGTAGCATTTGTAAAGCCTCCGCCCGCTGATTTATACATATTTGCCTTGTTTATTTCCATTGTACAAAGCATGGGTTCAAGTATATCAAGGCAGGCGAGCCATGTATCAAGGGTATCGAATATGGCTTCTTTATCCTCCTGCATATCCTTATTATAGGCAAGAGGTATACCCTTCAGCATTGTTAGGGTTGCCATAAGGTTGCCATATACCCTGCCTGTTTTGCCACGTATAAGCTCGGCAACATCGGGGTTTTTCTTTTGAGGCATAATGCTTGAACCGGTGGAGTAGGCATCATCCATGGTGATAAATTTATACTCATCACTTGCCCATATAATAAGCTCCTCACAAAGTCTGCTCATATGCATCATGGATATTGCCGCTGCGGATTCAAGTTCAACAACGTAGTCCCTATCGCTAACAGCATCAAGGCTGTTTAGTGTAAGGCTTGTAAAGTTTAACTCATCTGCTACCATTTGCCTGTTTATAGGGAACGTGGTACCCGCCAAGGCACCCGAGCCCAAGGGCATTGTATCCATGCGTTTATAGCAATCCTTCAAGCGAGTAATATCCCTTGAAAACATTTGAAAATATGCCAATATATGATGCCCAAGGCTTATAGCCTGTGCCTTTTGCAAATGGGTAAAGCCCGGCATTATTGTTGCCTTATGCTCCTTTGCAATATTAAGCAATGTATTTTCCAGCTTAATTAAGGAATCAATAATTATATTTATTTGCTCCTTGCAGTACATTTTAAGGTCAAGAGCTACTTGGTCGTTCCTGCTGCGAGCGGTATGAAGCTTTTTACCAACATCGCCGATTTTTTTGATAAGAAGGGTTTCAACATTCATATGAATATCTTCAGCGGCAATATCAAACTCCACATTGCCCGCCTCAATATCATCAAGTATGTTTTTTAAGCCTTCTATAATTGCATCGGCATCACTTTTTGAAATTATGCCACATGCCCCAAGCATATTTGCATGGGCTATGCTGCCTGTAATATCCTGTTTATAAAGGCGCTTATCAAAGGATATGGATGAATTAAAATCATCAACTATTGCATCAGTATCCTTTTGAAACCGTCCGCCCCAAAGCTTCATACATTACACCTTCCTTATTTATCCCACTTTTGTTTTAACATGGCCTTAACCTTAAGGGATAGTCCAAATAGGTTAATAAAGCCTTCTGCATCCTTTTGGTTATAAACTTCATCTTCTCCAAATGTAGCAAATTCTTCACTATATAGTGAATATGGAGATTTTGTACCTGCAACGGTACAATTGCCCTTATAAAGCTTCATTCTAACTGTACCTGTAACTGTTTGTTGTGTAGAATCAACAAAGGCATCAAGAGCTTCCCTTATGCTTGTAAACCAGTTGCCGTCATATACAAGGTTTGCATATTCATGGGATAATTGTTGTTTTATATGCCTTGTTCTTCTATCCAAGCACAAATATTCAAGCTCATTATGGGCTGTTACAAGTACTGTTCCGGCAGGAGTTTCATAAACGCCCCTGGACTTCATACCTACAAGCCTGTCCTCAACTATATCGTCAATACCGACACCATTTTCGCCCGCAATTTTGTTCAGCTTTTTGATAAGGCTTACACCGTCCATTTTTTCACCGTTAAGAGCAACTGGTATACCCTTTTCAAAATCTATTGTAACATAGGTAGGTTTATCCGGCGCTTCTTCGGGAGGGGTAACTGTTAAAAACATACTGTTTTTAGGTTCGTTCCAGGGGTTTTCCAAGTCGGAACCTTCATGGGATACATGCCATAGGTTGGCATCCCTGCTATAGTTGTGTTCCTTGCTTACCGGTACCGGAATTCCCCTTTCATTGGCATAGTCAATTTCCTCATCCCTGGATTTAATATCCCATATACGCCAAGGAGCAATAATTTTTAAGCTCGGGTCAAGAGCTTTTATGCTGAGTTCAAAACGAACTTGGTCGTTGCCTTTACCGGTACAACCATGGCAAATAGCATCCGCCCCTTCTTTCTGAGCAATTTCTACTAAACGTTTTGCAATGAAAGGCCTTGCAATTGATGTACCGAGCAAGTATTTATTTTCATAAACTGCACCGGCTTTAAGGCACTTCCAAATACCTTCCTCTACAAACTCCTTTTGTAAATCCTCAATATATATTTTTGATGCGCCTGTTTTAATAGCCTTTTCATTTAGATGGTCAAGTTCTTCACCCTGGCCTAAATCACCGGCAACGGCTATAACCTCGCAACCATAGTTTTCTTTTAGCCATGGTATAATAATTGAAGTATCTAATCCACCTGAATAAGCAAGAACAACTTTTTTATACATATATATTACTCCTTAAATTTAAAAATATAAACAGCAATAAATTTGCTGTAAAAGGATTATAAAACATAATGTATAAATATGCAAGTATTATTTATAAATATTATTGTTTTTTAAAAAAACATTTTTGGGTTTTGTTTTTATCTTACTTAACTAATGAATAGTTTAG
>JAAZPT010000086.1 GCA_012797085.1 Christensenellaceae bacterium
CAATGTTAAAAATATCAAAGTAATTTTTTTCATAACTACCTCCTAAATAAATATTATTGTATTTATTATAACATAAATTAAAATAATTAATAAACGCCATTACTGCTTTTTAGTATTTTGAGCATAAAGCTTAAGCTTATTATATTGGTTTTTTTATACACATCCGCAGCATCAAATTCTCTGTTCAGTCTTGATGTATCAAAGCCTTGTAAGGCTTTAATATCGTCATAAAAGCTATTATTAATATAGTCTTTAAAACCATCATTATTTTGCCACCAAAGCTCAAAGGGATTCATATTATATTTGTTCTTTTTAAAGATTATGTAAAATATATAGGACATAATCCTTAATGGCTTTGCAAAAACATTTCCAATTTTACCTCTAAACATTGTTGTGCAATATTTATTTGGCATATATTTTTTAAACATGGCAACATACAGGCGCCTTCTTAGCTTATAGATTGCCGGCAAACGCATAAGAAACAAAAATAAATCCTCATATAAAAAGGGGGATGCAGATTGAGCAACGCCGCCTATTGCAAGGGCGGAATTCATGCAAACACGTATGTCGTCAAGGTTTTTAATATAATTTGCCTTTGGAACATTGCCTATTGGTGTTTCGCCGGCCTCAGTTATAATATCCCCCATTATTTCACCGCCACCTATACCTAGGTATACTAAGCCTATATTATTAGCCTTTACTTGACGAATAGCATCATAGGCTCCCGTTGAGCCGCTGAACACCATTTGACCTTGATTTTGCTCAATAATTGAATTTCTATTCTTTATAAACTCCCCGCCGGATATATCATAAAATATGTGTTGCGAACCAAAATCCTTTGCTATTGCATTGCTGATGCTTTCATCTTTAGAGCCCTTTTGTGCATAGCAAAAAGTATAAATCGGCTTTATATCATTTTTAATCAATTGCAAAAATATGGCTCGACTATCCATGCCCCCGCTCAAGCTGCAAACATGGCTTTTATTATATTTTTTATTTTTATTTATTATTGCATTGCTTCCTTGCTCAAACAAAGCATAAGCCTTATCAACAGCCTCGTTAAAGCTGATATCGCTTATTGGCTCAGGGTATGGTATATTCTTTATTTGGGCTGTGTTGTCAATTTCTATATACTCAAAAGCCTTTAAAAACTTAACTTGTTCAAAATAGGTGGAATGGCCTTTGAATACCCCCGCCTTTATAAAATAATTTAGAGCATCGCAATCATAATCAAGCTTAATATTTTTTTGCCTTAAAAGGTTAATAAGTTCAAAATAATTACTTGAACAGGCAAAAAAATCTTCATTATTGTAGTAGAAAATATAAGCCTTTGACAATAAATCATTATATATTTTTACATTGTTTCTTTTTTTATTTTGGCACACAAAAATATATGCACCTTTGAAAATATCGGTAAAGGCTTTATATGATAAATTAAAGTGTTGCTCTTGGGGCGTTTGCTCTAAATAATAGCCCTCTGATAAGGCCTTTATATCATCATTTTCAAACTCAAAATTATCCTTTTCAAAACATATGATTTTAGGATTATATTTTAGTAATGTATTATTTTTAAAATCTGTATGGAATAACATAAAACAACTCCTACGCTCAATAAAACAATTATAGCATAGGAGTTATATTTTGTTATATAGTTTGTTAAAAATTTTACAATTTAGTTACCACATTCAATACTTATGGATGTAAATAGATCCAATACATCCTTTAGTTGAGTTTTAGCCTTTTCCTCCCCGTATTTGTCAAGAACAATATTGCCTTCATGCATCATTATAAGTCTATCGCCATACTCTATAGCATACCTTAAGTTATGGGTAACCATAAGGCTTGAAATACCTTTTTCCTTAATAAGTTTGTCTGTAAGCCCCATTATAATTTCTGCAGTTTTAGGGTCAAGAGCGGCAGTATGTTCATCCAGTATTAGAAAATCTATAGGGCTTATTGTTGCCATAAGCAATGCAAGAGCTTGCCTTTGCCCTCCACTTAAAGCGGATACCTTTGTATTAAGTTTATTTTCAAGACCCAAGTCCAATTGTTCCAACTGTTCTTTGTAAAACTGTTTTCTTTTAAAATTAAGACCTCTGCTTAGATTGAAGGGTTTGTTTTTATTGTCCGCCATTGATAGGTTTTCAAATATTGTCATATCTCCACAGGTACCAAGGGCCGGATTTTGATATACTCTACCTATATTTTTATAGCGTTCATGCTCTTTTTTATTGGTAATATCCTCACCGTTTATTAATATTTTGCCCTTATCCGGAGAAATAGAATTGCAAATTATATTAAGCATGCTTGTTTTACCGGAGCCATTGCTACCAACCAAGCTTACAAATTGGCCGTCTTCTATTTTAAAACTAAAATTTTCAAAAATTGCAATTTGCTCCACTTGCCCGGGATTATATGTTTTATAAATGTTTTGTAACTCAAGCATTTACTTTCACCTTCTTTCCTCCAAAGGATTTACCTAAAACTAATATAATTAAAAACAATATTGCAGTAATAAGCTTCATTAAACTGGGATGTACGCCTAATTCTATTGCTATTGCCACACATGCCTTGTAAATAACCGAGCCTACAATTACGGCACTGGTAAGCTTAAAAAAGGAAAACCCTGCTAAAAATGTACTGCCTATTATTACAGAAGCTAAACCTATTACAATTGCCCCTGTGCCCATGCTTATTTCGAAAAACCTTTGATGTTGCCCCATTACTCCGCCAGCAAGGGATACAAAGGCATTTGCTATAGTAAGACCTATAATTTTAACCTTGCCCTTATCCTGAGCTAATGAGCTTATCACAATAGGGTTATCACCAACTGCTTTTAATAAAAATCCTGCCTTTGTAGATAGATAAAAATCCAGTGCCAATTTTGATACCAAAACTATTATAACTATTATTATCAAAGCAGAATATGGACTCAATTCCTTTGGTAAATTTTTTATAAAATCATTTTTAAATATGGTATTGCTTGTAAATATGGGCATATTGCTTTTTCCAACTAATGTGTAGTTAATTGAATATAAACCGGTCATGGTTATTATGCCGCTTAAAAGATCCCTTACTTTTAGTTTTACATGAATAATCCCTGTAACAAACCCCGCAATCGCACCTGCAACAAAGGCAAGCACCAAGCTTAATATGGGGTCTATATTATTAATTATGGCTACCGTACAAACCGCCGCTCCCAAAGGAAAAGACGAGTCCACGGTTAAATCGGGGAAATCCAAAATTTTATAGGTTATCATAACCCCCAGTGCCATAATGGCATATA
>JAAZPT010000087.1 GCA_012797085.1 Christensenellaceae bacterium
AAAGTAGCCCACATAGAGTTAGCCAAGAATGCTTCCATTTTAGTAGTAGCACCAGCTAGTGCCAATACCATTGCAAAATTTGCTAACGGCATTGGAGATAATATACTTACAGATGTTTATTTGGCAAATACTGCTCCTGTACTATTAGCCCCCGCTATGAATACAAATATGTTAGAACACCCAGCAACAAAAAACAATTTAAACATTTTGTTTAAAAGAGGTGTTAATTTTATTGAGCCAATATCCGGTAACCTTGCATGTGGCACTTCAGGTAAAGGTAAAATGGCTAACCCAATAAAAATTGTTGAGAAAATAAATGATTTGCTAAATATCCAAAAAGATTTCAAATATAAAGTTTTAATAACTGCTGGACCAACCATTGAACCTATTGACCCTGTTAGATATATTTCAAACTATTCCTCCGGCAAAATGGGTTATGCTCTTGCAAAAGCCGCAAGCGCGCGTGGTGCTGATGTTACTTTAGTAACCGGTCCAGTAAATATTCCGCCCCCTGCAAATGTTGAAATAATAAATATTAAAACAACAGATGATCTTATGAACATTATGGGAAATTTAGCGCCAAGATTTGATATAGTAATACAAGCTGCTGCACCAAGTGACTTTAAACTTGTTAAGAAATTTAATGAAAAAATCAAAAAGAATAATAATAACGAGGGTTTGCTTTTGGAATTAGTTGAAAATGTTGACGTTGCTGCAACAATCGGAAAGGAAAAAAAGAAAAATCAAATATTTGTTGGTTTTGCAGCAGAAACAAATAATGTTTATGAAAATTCTTTAAAAAAATTAAAATCAAAAAATCTAGATATGATAGTTTCAAACGATGTAACACAGAAGGGTGCCGGCTTTGGTGTTGATACTAATATCGCTAATATTACCACTTTAAATGGTACTATTAATTTAGATATTATGAGTAAAATTGAATTGTCAAACATTATAATAGATGAGATTATTAAATTAAAGTAGTTGCTCAGGAGGTTTAGATGAAGTTAGGTGTAGTTGGCTTGCCAAATGTTGGTAAAAGCACTCTATTTAATGCAATAACAAAAGCAGGTGCACAAGCCGCTAATTATCCTTTTTGTACTATAGAACCAAATACCGGTATTGTTTTAGTTCCGGATATTAGGGTAGACAAGTTATCAGCAATGTATAATCCTAAAAAAACAACGTATGCTACTGTTGAATTTGTTGATATTGCAGGTTTGGTTAAAGGCGCAAGCAAAGGTGAAGGACTTGGAAATAAGTTTTTATCACATATTAGGGAAGTTGATGCAATAGTACATGTTGTAAGATGTTTTGATGATGATAATATAATTCATGTTGAAGGTTCGATTGATCCAAAGAGAGATATCGAGACTATAAATTTAGAGTTAATACTTGCTGACCTTGAAACTGTTGCAAAAAGAAAAACCAAGGCATCAAAATTGCTTAAGGTAGGCGAAAAAGAACATGCTCTGGATTTTGAGTTGTGTGAAATCGTTGAAGCACATTTAGAAAAAGGTTTACCCGTTAGAACATTAAAAATTAACGATGAACAAAGAGAGTTAATCAAGAGTTGGTTTTTATTGTCATCAAAACCTGTAATTTATGCTATTAATATTGCTGAAGAGGATTTAGGTAAAGATTATAGTACCAACAACTATATTAAAATAGTTAAAGAAATTGCCGCTTCTGAAAATTCTCAAACATTAATTATTA
Organism: Christensenellaceae bacterium; assembly: GCA_012797085.1. Lineage (GTDB taxonomy): Bacteria > Bacillota > Clostridia > Christensenellales > Aristaeellaceae > JAAZPT01. The sequence continues at coordinate 1,717 of JAAZPT010000087.1, forward strand.
GCGCTCAAATAGAAGAAGAAGTTTCTACCCTTCCTAACGATGAAAAGCAAGAGTTTCTAAACGAATTGGGTATTGGAGAAAGTGGATTAGATAGGCTTGTTAAAGCAAGTTATGATTTACTTGGCCTTATATCTTTTTTAACTACTGGTACAGATGAATGTAGGGCTTGGACAATTAAAAAAGGTACTAAAGCTCCTCAGGCAGCCGGAAAAATTCATAGTGACTTTGAAAGAGGATTTATTAGAGCTGAAGTTGTACCCTTTGATGTTCTTTATAAGAATGGATCTATTGCTGTATGTAAAGAAAAAGGTCTTGTTAAGAGTGAAGGCAAAGAATATGTAGTAAATGATGGTGATGTTATTCTATTTAGATTTAATGTGTAATTGGAGGTTTTATGGACAGATTACGCTATTTTTTTAAAAGACTAATACGAATTGATTATAAAAACTTTTTTACAAATTTAAAAATACTAAAAAGAAAAAGTAATAAAAGCTATTTTTTCTTGATTAAGGATTTATTTGTTTGTGCTATAAAATATAACGCCGGATACATAGACTATAAAATAGCGGAAATGTACAGACTTAATGAAGAGCAAAGAAAATCCACAATCACAAGGGGTATTTCTAATTCAATTGTAAAAAAAATGAACGATAAAATATATTGGCACTATTTTGATAATAAAGCTACATTCAACACACTATTTGAAAAACAAGTAAATAGAGAATGGTTTTTAATTAATAAATCAACATCAAAAAAGGAGCTTAAAGATTTTTTATTAGATTTTAATGAAATAATGTTTAAACCATTGGAAGGTTCAAGTGGTAATGGAATATCTAAAGTTAACAAGAGTGAGTGGGAAAATAATTTCGAGTCTTTTTTTGAAAAAATAAAATCAAAAGGGCCTGCACTATTAGAAGAAGTGATAGTACAACACGACTTATTAAATAAACTTAATCCATCATCAGTTAATACTATAAGAATTGCAACGCTTTTAGGTGAAAAAAAACAAGGTATT
>JAAZPT010000088.1 GCA_012797085.1 Christensenellaceae bacterium
TCTTAGTAAACAAGCTGTTTTTAATGCTTGAGCAACTGTATGTGGAGCCATAAAAATTCCTTGATAAAAAGGCCTATAACTGGATTCATAAGAACCTATTTCTTTTCCCAAACCCGGTGCGGTCATTTTGGTGGCAATTCTATCTATATAATTTGATTTTCCTGAAATATAACCACCTGTTGGAGCAATGCCTCCTCCCGGATTTTTTATCAAGCTACCCACAATTATATCAGCTCCACAATCACTTGGTTCATTTTTACATACAAACTCTCCATAGCAATTATCAACCATTATAATAACATCCTTTTTTATTTTCTTAGCTTCAATTACAAGTTCTTGTATTTCTTTAGGTAATATCGCTCTTCTGGATGAATATCCTCTACTTCTTTGAACCATTATAATTTTTGTTTTACTATTAATAGCTTTACAAACATTAATTACATCAATTTTTTCTTCACCATTTAATTTAATTTCTTTATAAAATATTCCACCATCAACTAAACTTCCCTCTATATAATTTTTATGACCAATTACTGTTTGTAGAGTATCGTATGGTTCACCTGTAGCAGAAATTAATTCATCGCCATATTTTAAAATCCCAAACAAACACAAACTTAAAGCATGTGTTCCGGATGCTATTAATGGTCTAAGTATTGTGGATTCCGTATTAAAAATACTGGAAAATGTTCTTTCTAAAGTATCTCTGCCAATGTCATCATAACCATAACCATTGCTTGGTGAAAAATGTCTTAAAGCTATAGAGTGTTTTTTAAAAGCTTTTAAAACCTTCTCGGTATTAAATAATGATACTTCATCAATCTCTTTAAAACTTTCAATTAATTTTTCTTCACTATCTTTAATTATTTTTTCAATTTGTTTATCAATCATTTGTTTGCATCCATTTTATTATTTTTTCATTAGCGCTATTAAAATAGCAATTTTCTTCATTTTTATTTATCCAATCAATATTATCAAAAGATTTAAAGAAAGTAATTTGTCGTTTTGCATAACGCCTAGTATTTATCTTAATATTGTACTTTGTAGTATCTAAATCGTGTTCGCCATAAAGATAGGGTAAAATCTCTTTATAACCAATACCTTTTAATGATTGAGCATTAGTGTTAACACCATATTTGATAAGCCATTTTACTTCATCAACCAATCCCCTATCAAACATTATTTCAACTCTGTCTTCAATTTTTTTATATAAGAAACTTCTATCTTCATATAATCCTAAAAGTAAAAGGTTATATTTATTATTAGTAGTTTGTGTTTGTGATGATATTGAAACTCCTGTTGTTTTAAAAACTTCAATAGCTCTTATTACTCTTCTTATATCATTAACATGCAACCTTGATGCAGTTTGCGGGTCAACTTGATGCAATAAATTGTGTAAAGTTAATTTCCCATTCTCTTTTTTAGCTATTTCATATAGTTCTTTTCTTAATTCCACATTTGCAGCTATATTACCCAAACTATATTCGTTTAAAAGAGCTTTTAAA
>JAAZPT010000089.1 GCA_012797085.1 Christensenellaceae bacterium
CCAATTGTTCCACCGCCACCAGTGATAAGTACTGTTTTATCTTTGAAATATTCCTTTACCAGTGTTAAATCTAATTTTTCCTCCGGTCTACCTAATAAGTCATTAAGATCAATATTTCTAACAACACTATAAGAACTATCATTGTTGCTAATTTCAGTTAAATTGGCGACTCTTTTAACTTTACACCCGGAGCTTAAACAAACCTCAACTAGATCCTGAATTTTTCCCTTTGGTGTAGCAATTGCAATAATAATTTCATCAATTTTATAAATCTCGGCATAAAGTTTTATTTTATCTGTTCCTTCACGAACCGGTACTCCATGAATACGCGTACCAACTCTAGAAGCTTCATCATCAATTGCAACAACCGGAATACAATTCCCGTGCCTGCCAGACTTTATATCCCTGATAGTTGAAGCACCAGCCCACCCTGCCCCAACAATCATTACTCTCCTTGCGCCTCTTTTACCTTTTACAAATGTATTTGTACGTAAACTTTTCACCTTTAGAAAAAACCTGATTCCGCCAGTTAATGAAATCATTAAAATAACTAAAATTGAAAATATTCCTCTGCTCACTAAAAAACGATATGATGTGTTATTGTTTAAAAAACTAGATATTGTAAAAGAAGCCAAACCTGATATAAAACAGGCCGAAACAATTTGCAACATTACTTCTATACTAGCGAAACGCCAAATGCTTTTATATAGTCTAAAAAGTATAAAACTAATAGTTGTAGTAATTATTATTATCGGAAGAGTATTAATATATAGGCTTGTATACATATTTGGAAAACGCAAATCAAACCTAAAGATAATAGCAAGATATAATGCTATTGCTATACAAATACAATCTACAACATATAAAAATATTGTTTGCCAGATAAATTTATTTTTTGAATAAGCAACGTTATCAGCCATGTAACTACTTCCTTGAACAAATTAATATTTAAAATTATATTTTAATTTAGCAATACTGTCAAACATTCCAAAGACTTGAATATATTTCTAATGCATTCTTGTACATAATGTTATTAATAGAGTTTTCATCAATTCCCGATTCTTTGATAATATCCATAAATTTAGATTTTGAATTTTGAATTGTAAAATCAGGATAATCGGAACCATACATTATTCTGTTACTAGTGTACCTTATAAAATGAATAATATCAGCATGTATTGATGTATTAAATAAATATGGAACAGTTAAAGATAAATCATAAAAAACATTACTTAAACTTCTTGTTAATAACATGCACTTTAATAAATCAATGCCACCGGAATGAGCTAATATTATTTTTTTATTTTTAAAAGCATTAGCTAATTCTATTGATAATTCTATACCAATATGTGTTTTATAATCAGCTCCATATGGAAAGCTATCAACAAGAATCACATTTGTTTTTATGCTGTGTATTATTTTAATAACTTTATCAAAATCATTTTTAGTAATATTTGTATATCTACTATGAAGTTTTATGCCATAGTGGATATTGTTAACATTTAAAAAATCAATATTTTGAATATGTACGAAATTTCTATAATCAAGCCCAAGTAATACTCCGAATCTTGAGGAATTTAATTTAAAAATATTAATTTCTTTTTTAAAAACATCAAACTCTTCCTTAGAATTTAATATTAAAACTAATTTTTCAACATTCTCATTGTTCATATTATCTAATAATGTGCTTAATTTACCATCTTTTGGTAAATGACTATGAGCATCAATAGTATAATTCATATTAAACCTCTAATTGATTTTTCCTTCTCGCCAATGTTTTCTGCAAAGTGCCACATAAGATTCAGATCCACCAAGCAAAATTTGTTCCCCTTTTTTTATAACTTTCCCATCAAACAATCTTGCATTACAAATAGCTTTTTTACCACACCAACATATTGTTTTTACTTCCTCAATAGTATCCGCCCAAGCCATAAGCCATTTACTTCCCTCAAAAAATTCTCCTCTAAAATCTGTACGCAATCCATAAGCTATTACGGGAATATTTAGATCATCAACAATACTTACAAGTTTTTCAACGTTACTTTTTGTTAAAAATTGAGCTTCATCAACAATTATACAATCATAGTCCAATAAGTTTATATTATCAATTTCTTCAATAAAAGAGCACTCACACTCCAGACCACTTCTTGATCTAATTATATGCTCACCATCTCTGTTATCAAGCATTGGTTTTAACATAAGAACCTTTTGGTCTCTTTCAATATAATTATACCTTACCATTATAGCATTTGCGGTCTTACTAGACCCCATTGCCCCATATCTATAATATAATTTTGCCATTATTAACCATCCTATTTATAAAATTAAGCTTTTTGCTGCATTCACGCCTGCGTTATATCCTGTTTTAAAAGCAAAAAGTAAATTGAATCCTCCACAGTCTCCATCAACATTCAGAATTTCTCCAACACAATACAAACCTTTTATTTTATATGACTCCATCGTTATTGGATTAAATTGAGAACATATTAAACCTCCGGCAGTAACTTGTGAAAATTCAAAACCTTTTGTGTCTTTCACTTTTAATTTAAAAG
>JAAZPT010000090.1 GCA_012797085.1 Christensenellaceae bacterium
CTAACAACTGTTCTAATAATTTTATCTTTCAATTGAATCATCTTCCTTGTTTAGTAAATCTAATAATGAAAAAGCTTGAACAATATTTTCTACAAACAAAAGCTTTGTTGAACTTTTTCCCTTAACTTTATTCCTAATTGATTTAGGTAGTATTATTATATCATAACCTAAACGTTCACACTCATTAATTCTTCTTTGCGGTTGAGAGATTGCTCTAATTTCTCCACTTAATCCTATTTCCCCCATTACAGTGAGTTTATTATTAATACTTTTGTTTTCTAAAGATGAAACTATGGCCATTGCTATAGCTAAATCAGCAGCAGGATCATCTAAAGATATTCCTCCGGCAACATTTAAAAACACATCTTGATTATATAATTTTTTCCCGGCACGTTTTTCTAAAATTGCCAATATCATAGAAATTCTGGAATAATCCAACCCATTTACTGTTCTTTTGGGAACCGGATAAAAACTTGTTGTAGAAAGTCCCTGTATATCAACTAAAATAGGTCTGGTTCCTTGCAAAGCACAAAATACAATAGAACCACTTACATTTTTTGCTCTGTTTGAAATAAGAGTTTCACTGGGATTCTCAACTTCTTCCATTCCCTGTTCACTCATTTGAAATACACCTAACTCGTTAACGGAGCCGTATCTGTTTTTAGCAGTTCTTAAAAGTCTATATTCATGTTGTTTGTCACCTTCAAAATACATTACAACATCTACCATATGCTCTAAAACTTTTGGACCCGCAAGTGTTCCTTCTTTTGTTACATGCCCAACTAAAAAAATGGATGAACCTGTGGATTTAGCATGTTTTATTAACATACTTGCACATTCTCTTATTTGAGGAACACTTCCGGGAGAACTACTATGGCTTTGTTTATGCATTGTCTGTATAGAATCAATTACAATAAAATCCGGTTCATTTTTGTCTATATGTTTGATAATATTTTCAATATATGTATCAGATAAAACTAACAATTTATTATTTAAAATATTTAATCTTTTTGCTCTGGCTTTAATTTGATAATTACTTTCCTCACCTGTTACATATAAAGTTTTAAATTCTTCGTTAGATAATTTTGATAGTACTTGCAATAACAGTGTACTTTTTCCTATTCCAGGGTCACCCGCAAAAAGCATTACGCTCCCCTTGGTAATTCCACCACCAAGTACCCTATCTAATTCCCCTATTCCAGTTAAAGTTCTGCCGTCTATTTCATCTTTTACATCTTTTAACAATATGGGTTCAGCAGTAGATAGTATTTGATCTTGACTATCATCTGTTTTAGAGCTTAAAACTATTTGCTTTTCTATTAGTGTATTCCACTCACCACAATCCGGACATTTACCCATCCATCTCATAGATTCATATCCGCACTCAGAGCATTCATAAATCATCTTTTGTTTTGACAACTAATGTATTCTCCTTTAAAATTATTAATACTATATTAATATGAAAAAATCGAAAGGTATATAATGAGAAATAAAAAAATACCACAGTTTACACCAGTTAAACAAAAAAAATACAATATTGCTTCAACATTATTGGTAATGCTGTTAATATTAATTTTGATTGTTGCCACAATTTTAGTATCAAGCTTATCTGTAACAAATAGTGTAAAATTAGATAAGCAAAAAATAACAATTTCTAA
>JAAZPT010000091.1 GCA_012797085.1 Christensenellaceae bacterium
ATAAAGGAAAAGTTTTTGCAACTTTTGGACTTTTGCACTTGGTTCTAAACGAAAATAGTGTTGTTTTAGAGCTTGCAAGCCTTGGATACAAAATAAGTCCCATATACTTCTAATGCCTTGTTTGTCTTGTTTACATTTATTGATTAATATGATAAAATATTTTTGTTGTATGGTTTTTTATACAAAATATATCTCTTTTGAAAGGAGAAAATTGAATGCCCGCAGTTAATTTTGATGTAGCATCTATAAAGAAAAATATTATAGGTAAAATACAACGTTATAATGGCGTTACCCTGGAAGAAGCAACACCTCAACAAATTTATAAGGCTGTTGCTATTACAGTTCGTGACCAGATAATGCAAAAATGGGTAAAAACACGTAAGGCTCTTAAAAATGATAAAGGCAAAAAGCTGTACTACATGTCTGTTGAGTTTTTAACAGGTAGATTTTTGCTTTCTAACATGATTAACTTGGTTCACCAAGACGAATATCAACAAGCTTTAAAAGAGTTAAATATTGATCCAAAATCCCTGTTTACAGAGGAACCTGAGCCCGGTTTGGGCAACGGCGGATTAGGAAGGCTAGCTGCTGCTTTTTTAGATAGCTTATCCACACTGAATTTACCCAGCGTTGGCTGTACAATTAGATATGAGTATGGCCTATTCAAGCAGAAAATAGTTGAAGGCCAACAAGTTGAAATTCCAGATAGTTGGCTGGATAACGGCAATGTATGGGAATTTGCTGCCCCTGAAGAAAGTGTAAATGTTCATTTCGGTGGTACAGTTCAAAGCTATGAATATGAAGGAAACATTAGGTTTGAAACCGTAGGTGGTTATACAATTAAGGCCATACCTTATGATATGCCTATTGTTGGTTATGATACCGATATGGTTAATACCCTTAGAATGTGGTCTGCAAGGTCAACCAGAAGCTTAAACTTGCGTAAATTTGGTGATGGTGAGTATGAAGAAGCTTTACAGGAACTTCAACCTGCAGAGATAATAAGTAAGGTACTTTATCCTGAAGATACTCATTACGAAGGTAAAATGTTAAGGCTTAAACAGCATTACTTCTTAGCAAGTGCTACAGTACAACATGCTATAAACGATTATGTTAAAAAATATGGCGAAAACCTTGATAATTTACCTGATCATGTTATTTTCCATATAAACGATACTCATCCCGGCCTTGCAATTCCGGAGCTATTGAGGATATTACTTGACGATTATTACTACTCTTGGGATGCAGCTATGAACATTGTTAAAAGATGCGTAGCTTATACTAACCACACCATTTTAAGCGAAGCCCTTGAAAGATGGCCCGTTGATATGATGCGTACATTGCTTCCACGTATATATATGTTATTGGAAGAAATGAACAGACGTTTATGTCAAGATTTGTTTGAAATATATCCCGGACAATGGGATAGAATAGCTCATATGGCAATAATTGCATATAACAATGTACATATGGCTAATTTGTGCGTTGCAACATCCTACTCTATAAATGGTGTTAGTCAACTTCATGGTGAAATTTTAAAAGATTCATTGTTTAATGACTATTACAAAATTTCACCCAACAAGTTTTTTAGCATTACAAACGGTATTGTCCACCGCAGATGGTTATTAAGTGCAAATAAAGAGTTGTCTAATTTAATTGAAGAAGCTATTGGTAGCGGCTTTAAGAGAGATGCATTAGAGCTTAAAAACTTGGAAAAATTTGCAGATGATGCTGCTTTTAGAGATGAATTTGCAAAAATTAAACTCAATAAGAAAAAGAATTTAGCCAAGTTCTTGCTCGAAAAACAAGACGTTACAATTGATACAAACTCTATATTTGATGTTCAAGCTAAGCGCTTGCATGAGTATAAGAGGCAGCTGTTAAATGCATTACATATACTTGTATTATATAATAGAATAGTTGATAATCCCAACTTTACAATGCCTCCAAGAACTTTCTTCTTTGGTGCAAAAGCAAGCCCAAGTTACTTTAGAGCCAAGCAAATTATACGCTTTATAAACGCATTATCAGATTTAATTGAAAGCCATCCAAGAGCAAAACAAATGCTTAAGGTTGTGTTTGTTGAAAACTATAATGTGTCAACAGCTGAAATTCTAATACCCGCAGCTGAAGTAAGCGAACAGCTCTCCACTGCCGGTAAAGAAGCAAGTGGTACCGGTAACATGAAGTTTATGATGAACGGTGCAATAACTTTGGGAACAATGGACGGCGCCAATGTGGAAATTTACGAAGCCGTAGGTAATGATAACATTTACATTTTTGGTATGAGAAGTAACACCGTTTCCGACTTGTACAAGGATGGATCATATAACCCCATGCATATATTTGAAAACAATTCAGAAATAAGAAAAGCTTTAACACAAATGATAGACGGAACACTATTCCCCAATCAATCTGCTGTGTTACAAGACTTATATCATTCATTGCTTGTTGGTGACTATGGTTCTATGGCAGATAGTTACTTCGTACTTAAAGATTTTGGTAGTTACTCCATGGCTAATAGGCGCTTGATGGATGATTATCAAAACAAAAATAAATGGTTACGCATGGCAATTATAAACGTTGCAAACAGCGGAGTATTCAGCATTGATAACACCATTAACAACTATAACAATAAAATTTGGCATATGAATTCAATTGTTTTATAAAACTTATTTTGCGAAGGTGTTAAAAGCACCTTCGCAAAATTTATTAAATATAAAGGTTTTGTTATAAAAAGATATTAACGCATAGAATGGATGTTATAAGCCTTATAATTTTCATAGAAACTATAAAAATATAATGTCTCCTCTTTGCAGAAATATTTTATATAATTTAGCCTTTTAAAAAAGGAGATTGAATATTTATGAGCAGTTCACGCTTTGCAGTTTTTGTTGACCTTGAAAACTGCGGTGCTAAGGTGGAAACACTTAAAAGCATACTTGATAAGGTTAAAATTAGAGGTGATATTCTTTTAGGTAAAGTATATGGTTATACAGAAAACTTCAGTGCCTTAAAAGAGCTTATACTAAGCAATACATTTACCGTTGTTCCGTCAATAAGGTATGGTATAGCACAAAAAAACAATGCTGATATACAACTTGTAGTTGATGCCCTTGATGTTGCATATACAAACCCGTTAATAGATAGCTTTTGTATAGTTAGCGGCGATAGTGACTACACTCCCCTTGTGGGAAGGCTTAAAGCCATGGGGAAATTTGTTTTAGGAATATCCCGTAGTGAAGCAGCAAGTAATATATTTATCAATGCCTGCAATGAATTTCAATTTTTAGAGTACGTTGGCACAAGCATGGATAGTGGCCGCAAGAAAAAACAAGTTGCTGAAAACTCCGAACTACTTGATGATTATAGCTTAAACAAACTTATACTCGAAATAATAGAGCAACAATCCGATAAGGATGAATTATATGCTAGTGAGTTAAAAAGCATCATTTTAAGATTGCGTCCTGATTTTAACGAAAAAAGGCACGGTTGTTCAACATTTGGTAAACTATTACGAAAATTAGAAAAAAAATATAATCAAATACATATTTATAACGATAATTTTAATTTAATTGTAAGCCTTGAACCTAAAGGCATAGATGACGAAATTGATGATACAGATGACGAAGTTGAAAAAGTTCAAATTGGACCGGATAACTGGCATGAAATATTTGTAAATAAGTTGGAGCAATATAAAGAAAATGGCTTTGAAAGAATTAACCCCAGCATATTAAAGGCTGATATATTAGCAAAGTATCCGGACTTTAACGAGCGCATTATCGGCTTTAAGCGCTTTAGTGATGTTATGAAACAACTTGAAAAAGATGGTATTATAAAAGTTGAACTTGATGAACAAAGAACCATGCTAATTGATTTATCTCCTCATAAAAAGAAATAAATTAAAAAACATTTGGAATATCCAAATGTTTTTTATTGTTTAACAAATTTATAATTAACTGTTATTTTCAAAAATATTAACTATTGATAAAATGGCAATTTTTGTTTATATTTAATATGAGTTGTATTAATAAAATAACTGTTTTAAAAGAGGTTTTTATGAATAATTTAGGCTTTGTACGCGTTGCCGCCTGTGCCCCCAGGCTTTGGTTAGGCGATGTAAATAAAAATAAAAAGGAAATTTTGGCTATTATTAGCAAACTTGAAGAAGTTAGTGTTGCTGTTTTTCCTGAACTTTCATTATGCGGCAGCACACTGGGTAATATGGTTAGCCATAGCCTTTTAATTAGCGCTTGTCAAAAAGCCATAACTGATATTTTAAATACAACTAAAAATATTCCTACCATAATAATAATAGGAGCCCCTTATTATTTTGAGGGGTCCTTGTACAATTGCGCCTTTGTTATGTATAAAGGCAAACTTTTAGCTGTTATTCCAAAAGAAAATTTAAGCAAAAACGAATTAAGATTTTATTCAAGAAGTAAAGAAAATATTAATAACATTTATTTTCAAAATTATTATGTTAAATTTGGAAATAGCTTGGTATTTGAAACAGATAATTTTACTTTCGGGGTGGAAATTGGAGAAGATGCTCTTTTACCTCTGTCTCCCTCAACAAAGCAAGCTGCTCATGGCGCTGATATTATATTTAATTTAAGTGCTATACCCGCCGCCTATGGCAAAAACAATGAGATAAAAAACCTATTAAAAGCTAAAAGCTTTACAGATAATGTTGCCTACGTATTTGCAAATGCCGGCTATGGCGAAAGCACAAGCGATAATGTTTTTACCGGTTTTTGCAGTATATTGGAGCTTGGAAATCTTATAAAACAAAACAAACCGTATACTTTAACAAGTAACTGTATTGTTGCTGATTGCGATATTACAAAAATAAGGCATAAAAAAATCGGAAAATATAACAACATTAATTGCAACAATTTCCAAACAATTAAAATAGAGCACCAAGTAAAATATAGTCTGCCTGTTTTAAGAACCTTTAACCCCAAACCCTTTATACCTTGTGAAAAAAAACTTGATGAGCAACTAACTGAAATTATTAATATTCAAACAAATGCTTTAGCAACAAGGTTGGAGAAAACCGGAATTAAAAACATTGTAATTGGTGTATCCGGTGGTTTAGATTCTACATTGGCTCTGCTTGTAGCTGTAAAAACTTTGCAAAAACTAAACTTACCAAACAATCATATACACGCCATCACCATGCCCGGCTTTGGTACAGGTAAAAAAACCCATTCAAACGCCGACAAGCTAATGAGCCTGCTTAATACCAAATATAAAACAATAAACATTGAAAAGGCTGTAAATATTCATTTTGACGATATTGGTCATGATACTACCAAGCATGA
>JAAZPT010000092.1 GCA_012797085.1 Christensenellaceae bacterium
CTGGCCCCGGACTATATAGAAAACCTGGAAAAGATGGCGGACACCTTTGCAAAGGTGCTGAAGTGATCATTACAGTTTCCGCTTGTCAATGGTTCCTTGCCTTTCGTAGGCAGAAGGGGTAATTAAGGTGATAATATGAATAATAAAACTCCAAGTTATTTACAAAATGCTCCGGCGCAGCAGTTTGATAATAATTCAACCAAACCAAGAAAAAAACGCAGATTTATTAAGTTTTTACGAAACTATTTTATAATTATGGGTATGCTTACAACAGCCTATTTATTAATGCGTGGAATAATAGAACTTTTAGTGCTGCTTAACATGATACAAAACACGGTTAAATAGCATAGGTAATATATATGAAAAACTTTAAACCGATAAAATTAATAAAGTATACAATAAGTGTACTTCTTTTAGGTCTTATAGTATATGCCTCAATAATATATGCTCCTTTAATTAAATATTTAATTATGGGCAATGTTCCTTTGGAAATAAAGGATACCGCTCTTACGGAGCTTGTACAAGATATGGGCAGCCTTGTAACATTAAAGCAAAGCCGCACAGGCACAATCGAAAACAAAACAATGGCGCTTTTTGGTATAACTGCAAACGAAATACAAATAGATTATGAATATGAAGTGTTGTATGGTGTAAATTTATATAATGCAGAAATTAGAAGCCTTGGTGAAAGGGATAGTGATAACGTATTAAGCTATATTAATAAAGAAATATTAGTTTATATTCCACCCGCTGAAATAATTAGCCATAGCCTAAAACGTGTAGGTGAAAGCCGAAAAAGTGATTTTTTAAAACCTATAAGTGATAAAAATATACAACAAATTATGGAAGAATTTGAGAATACCTTGTATAATGAATATAGTACAAAGGAAGAAAATTTAAGCGCAGCTTGGCAAAACGCCGGCGATCAGGTTGTGAACATACTTATGAAAACGGTTGAGGAGTTTGGCTTAAAAGGGATAACTTTCAAGTTGCTTCCTCTAAACGAATTGCCAAAATAAGGAGGATTATTATGGATAGGTTTAATGCAATAATAACCATTAGCCGTCAATACGGGTCATACGGAAAAGAAATTGGCGAAAAAGTAGCTAAAAATTTGAACATACCCTATTATGATAAGGAAATATTAAACCTTGCTGCAAAAGAAAGCGGCATTTGTAAAGAGCTTTTTATACAAAACGATGAAAAGCCCACAAACAGTTTGCTCTTCAGTATGGTTACAGGCATGCGCGGTATGGGAGAACTCAATAGTGTATATATGGATATGCCCCTTAACCACAAATTGTTCCTTGCTCAATTTGATACTATAAAACGTATAGGCAGCCAGGGACCCTGTGTTATTGTTGGCCGTTGTGCCGACTATGTGCTAAAGGAAAACCCTAATACCTTCAGAGTTTTTATTTATGGCGACTTTGAAACACGTGTACAAAATATTATTAATGACTTTAAATTAGATTATAAACAGGCTAAAGAAGTTGCACAAAAAAAGGATAGACAACGCTCCAGCTATTATTCTTATTTTGCAGGGGAAGATTGGGGTAAAAAAGAAAACTATGACCTTTGCATAAACAGCAGCAGAATTACAACAGATTTTGCAGCAAAAATAATTCAAGATTACGTACAAGTTTGGAATAAATAATGCTTAAAAACAAATGCTTGATTTGTGGGTGTAATACCCATTCTTTTGAAAGCCAAAAGCTAAAATGTATTTACCATAAATGTGAAAATTGTGAATTTATATTTAAAGATAAAGCTAATATAGTAAGCCTTAACGAAGAGTTAAGGCTTTATAAGTTGCATAATAACAGTATAAACGATGAAAAGTACGTTGCCTACTTTAAAAGTTTTTTAAGCAAGGCTGTATTCCCTTATGCAAACAGTACTAAAACCTGGTTGGATTTTGGCAGTGGGCCCGAACCGGTGTTAGCGCAAATATTAAAACGAGATTATAATATAGAGGCAGATATATACGATAAATTTTTTGCAAAGGATAAGGTTTTTATAGGTGAAAAATACGATGTTATAAGTTCTACAGAGGTTGCAGAGCATATTGCAGACCCCTTGGAATACTTTAGGCTGTTAAAAAGCCTTTTAAATAAAAACGGTATATTAGCTATAATGACAAAGTTTCACCCTAATGATGAAACACAGTTTTTAAATTGGCAATATGTTCGTGAGCAATGTCATATAAGCTTTTATAGTATTCATACAATGCAAAAAATCGCAGAAATTATAGGCTTTGAAATAATATATACTGATAATGTTAAGTGTATTACATTTAAGACCAAATCATAGTTTTATTGATAACATAAAAAATTTATTTTATATTAATATATAGCTAAAAAACAGATAAGTTAATTTATAAAAAACCGGAGGAAACATGAAAACAGTAGTTTTTATATATGCCCAAAGTGTAATAGCATAAATATTTCAAGCGGCAATGTACAAATAAACTTTTTTGGTATAGTGATGATACGGGCTTACTTTATCAATTAATATAAAAACAGGCTTATAAGCCTGTTTTTATATTCTCTTTTTATATAGCATCGCCGCATTCATTACTACAAGTACACTGCCTGCATTATGCACTAATGCCCCTGTAACCGGGTTTAATATTCCACTTATGGAAAGGGCTATAGCCGCAAAGTTTATTATCATTGCCATGCTTAAATTTAAGCGTATTGTTGAAAATGTTTTATTTGCCAAGCGTTTAAGAAAGGGTAGCTTTGATATATCATCACCTAAAAGGGCAATATCTGCCGCTTCAACACTTACATCGCTGCCTATATCCGCCATGGCTATACTTACATCGGCACTTTTTAAGGCAGGAGCATCATTCATGCCATCACCCACCATGGCAACTAAGCCATGCTTTGCTTTTAATTTTTGAATTGCTTCAAGTTTTTCCGTGGGCAATAGGTTTGATTGAACATTGCTTATATTTAAACTGTCAGCAATGTTTTTAGCAGCCAACTCATTGTCCCCTGTAAGCAATATAGACTCTACACCAAGGTTCCTAAGCTCGTTTATAGTGCTTGCAGCTTTTGGCTTAAGGGTATCAGCAAGGGTAATATATCCAATCGCTTCATCGTTTTTATTCAATGCTATAACGGCTTTACCGCTATTTAGGTAACTATTGTATTTTTCCGGAATATTAACTGCCTTACCTACACTATAAAAAGTATCATTTATGTAACCTTCAACCCCATAGCCGGTTATAGCTTTAAAATTAAATACATCATAAAAACCCACATAATTATTTTTAGCATGATTATATATGGCTTTACCAAGGGGATGCTCTGAATATACTTCAAGGGAGGCAGCTAACTTTAATATTTCTTTTTCGTTAATATCGCTATTTAAGCTTATTATATCGCTAACTTGAATTTTTGCCCGGGTTAGTGTGCCTGTTTTATCAAAGGCCATATGCTTGATTTTAGATAGAAGCTCTAAGGCATGTTTGGATTTTATCAGTATACCTTTTTTTGTTGCTCTGCCTATACTTGCCACAACTGCTGTAGGTGTTGCCAAGGCTAAAGCACAGGGGCAAAAAACAACCAAAACGGTGACAGCTCTTGTAATATTTTTAGTAAAAATATAGGTAAAAATAGCGATTATTAGGGCTATTGGCACAAGCCAAGCGGCCCATTTATCCGCCAAATTTTCTATCGGAGCTTTCGATTTTTCCGCCATTTGTATTAAATCCAGCATTTTTTGTATAGATGAATCCTTGCCGGACTTTTGTGCAACTATATCTATGCTTCCTTCCAAGTTTACTGTGCCGCTATATACATTGCTGTCAACAGCTACATCAACGGGCAAAGATTCCCCCGTTATTGAGGATTGGTCTATAGCACTGTTGCCTCGAACAACTATTCCGTCAACAGGTATAATTTCTCCCGGGCGCAAACGAATATTCATACCCGGTACAATATCATCAATTCTGTACCAAACTTCTTTATTCCCATCAAGAACATTAGCGCCATCGGGCATATGTTTCATAAGGGTTTTTATACCGTCTTTTGCTTTGCTGACTGTTATGTCCTCCAAAAACCCACCAAGAGCCATAATAAAAGCTATTTCACCTGCGGCAAAAACTTCACCTATAGCTACAGAGGCTATCATGGCTGTTGATATAAGCAATGTTGATTTTATTTTCCTATGTACAAATAAATTAGTAAAGCCTGAATAAAACAAAGGTATGCCTGAAAGCACTATGGATATCCACGCAAAATGCACACCCCATGGCATTTTAAACAAAGGTAAAAACAAACTAAGCGCAATGGCAATAAAGGATATAAACAAATATTTTGATTCCCCAAGTTTTGCAATAAATTTTTCAACTTTATTAGGTGAAGTGCCACAGCTACTGCAACCGCAGCTACTACATGAATTATTGCTCATAACTGCTCCTTGACATATTTTAAATTATTATTATAATGAACACTATGTTCGATATTATATTAAACAATATACGCTGATAATTCAACAATCAAATTGAAAATTTTGGAAGTTATTGAACATTTTGTGCTTTTTGTACATTGGAGGATAGATGGATAGAAGAATAATAAAAACAAGGCAGGGTATTTTTAAAGCCTTTTTATCCTTGTTAAAGGAAAAGCGCTACAGCAACATAAGCGTACAAAACATTATAGACAGAGCAAATGTTGGCAGAAGCACATTTTATAGTCATTTTGAAACAAAGGATGCCCTGCTTGATGCCTTTTGCTATGAGCTGTTTGACCATGTATTTACAAAGGATGTAAGCTGCGATATTCCGATAGAGTTTGATAAGCGCTTCACATTTGAACAAAAAGCCACCCATATACTCTACCATTTTAAAGATAGTAAGCGGGATATGGTATCAATACTTAACTCTGAAAACAGTGATTTGTTTTGGCAAATATTCAAGGATTATTTAAAAAGGCTATTTAGCGATAATATAAAAAAACATAGTCATAAAATACCGCAAAGCTACATTGAAAGCCTATACCTTGGCAGCTTTATAGAAACAATAAAGTGGTGGATGGGCAATGATATGGCTCAAAGTCCGGAAACAGTAATTCTTTATTTTACCGGTATGCTTAATTTATAATATATTATGGTTAAATTATGCCGATTATTGTATAATTAATTAAAACAAAAGGAGAATAACAGAATGATAAAAGACCCACACATTCTTTTAAGCTATATAAATACCCAATTAAGGGATAAATATTCAAGTTTAGATGAGCTTAGTGATAATATCGACTATGATATTGTTGATGTTGTAGAAACTTTAGCAAGCATAGGCTATTATTACGATAGCAATTTAAACAAGTTTGTATAGACTAATAATCAAATTTATGAAAGAGAGAATATAAAATGAACATTAAATATATTTTGTCAAAAATATTGCCTGCAAGCAAACTAAACGTTCGAATTCTTGAAAAGAAAATCAATGCAATATCTGAATCTCAGCAAAAAACGCTTCGTGAAACACAAAAAACAGTTATTGAAACACAAAAAACAATTATTAAAACACAAAAAGCGGTAATTGATAATCAGCAATTATTAAAAAACAAGATAAATAACTTATCTTTATACATGGATAATTTAAAAGATAAAATAGAACAGTCATCCAGATTATCATCGGAAGCTGTTTGGGCAAATGTATTTAATAATACAATTTCATCAAGTTCCTGGTTAAATGATAAAACCTTTTATCCCGGTCGCTGGGCGGTTGGATACCCCTTTTTATATGTAATGTACAGAATTTTAAATGAAATTAAGCCACAGAGTATACTTGAATTGGGATTGGGACAAACGAGCCGTATGATTGGTCAATATGCTGCAAATCGCAAAAATACAAAGCATTATGTGGTTGAAGGGGATAAAGATTGGGCCGACTTTTTTATAAATGATTTTAAATTATCGGAACAATCGGAAATTGTAATTCTTGATTATGAATTTATTAAATATAAAGAGGATGATAGAGTTAGAGTCTATAAGGATTTTGCTAAAACATTCGGGAATAAAAAGTTTGATTTTATAACCATAGATGCACCCTTTGCCGGAGATATGGAAATTTATTCCAGAATAGATTTATTAAGCATAATACCTGATAGTTTATGTGAAAGCTTTGTTATAATGGTAGATGATATATTAAGAAAAACTGAAGCAAACATGTTTATAGAGTTGGAAAATAAATTAAAGGAAAATAATATAGAATATGTAAAGGGAAAATATTCCGGATTAAAAGACTTTTATATTATTGTTTCCCCAAATTTAAGCTTTTTAACAACAATGTAAACCTTATATTATGGTTTTTAAAACTTAAAAGAGGCGGTATATACCGCCTCTTTTATTGTAAACTTTTTGCCAATACTGCCAAATCTTCATTATATGTATATATAAGAGCCCTGTTATATATAATGGCTGCAGGATGATATAAGGGGAATAGTCTAATATCTATGATTTCGCCATTGAAATTTACTTTTATATTATGCCATTTGCCATGAAAATCACCAATTGTAGCTGCATTACCTAAAAATGCCGACAAGGCTACATTACCTAAAGTAACTATTCCTTGGGGTTTTATAAGGCGAACTTCACGATATAGCCAGGGTATAAAGAAGGCCTTTTCCTCATTGTTTGGAGGGCGATTTACTATATTGCCCGCCTTGCTTACTTTGCTTGGTCTTATTTTAACAACATTGCTGATAAAAATATCTTCCCGCCTAATGCTTATGCTGTTTAACAATTCCGTCAGATTTTTACCGGCTTTACCTACAAAGGGCTTGCCTTCCCTTTCCTCTTGAGCGCCGGGGGCCTCACCTATAAGCATAAGCTTAGGCTTGTCAACAAGGCCTTCACCTACAACAACTTTGTTGCTGTATTTTTCAGCCGACTTTTCTATCATTTGTTTATAAAGAGCATCTAATTTTTCAATCATCAACTAATCCTTAATTGTGTTTTATAAAGCCTCAATTTCATCAAGTTTTTTTCTGAGCTTTTTTAAATCTTCCCAGGCATATATTTTATTTTTACTGTTATATAGCAAGGCAGCGGGGTGATATGTACCTATCATAAATACACCGGCCCGTTCAAACCAAATACCCCTTGCCTTTGATATTTTATACTCCGGTCCAAGTATTGCTTTCATAGCTGTGGAGCCTAGAATTAATATTATACTTGGTCTTACTAAATATACTTGAGCTCTTAAAAAATTCAAACATGTTTCGATTTCAATATCCGTAGGGGCTCTGTTTCCCGGGGGTCTGCATTTTACCACATTGCATATATAAACATCATCACGGCTAAGGTTTATAGCTGCAAGCATTTTTGTTAAAAGTTGCCCTGCAGCACCTACAAAGGCTAAACCCTGCTCATCCTCCTGCTTGCCCGGCCCTTCCCCTATAAGCATAAGTTTTGCTTTAGTGTTCCCTTGCCCCATAACTTTGTTTGTGCAATTTAAATGTAAGGCACAAGCTTTACATTGTTCAATTTGATTTTTAAGGCTATCCCAAGTAAGCATAAGTACCCCTAAAATAGCGATATGTATCGGAATGTGTTACGAAAATCCATCTTAAGCCAATTAATCAAACTAAGAAGTATAGCCATTAATAAAAACACAGCAAATACACCTACTATTGTACTAATAAGGTTAAACAATGTGTTCGCAGTTTTCCATGCTTCTCTGGAAAGTTCTTTTTCTATATCCTCATCGATGTAATCATCTTGATATTCAATATAATCATCATTGTATTGATCATAATATTCTTCTTGATTAACAGCTGTTGTGTCATAATATTCTTGATATTGAGGATACTCTTGATTTTGTTGATTATCATATTGACCATAATAATCATTATAATGCTCATCATGATAATTAGGGTCAAAACTTTCATTTGGATCATAAAATTCCCGGTTTTCCAACTGGTGAGTATAATCCTGTACTTGCTGCTTAAGGGGCACAAATTGCCTTGTGGGAGGACAATCCTGATATTCAGGCTCTTCAACATAGGCCTCATCACAAAAAGGGCCTTGTTGATATTCTTGATTAAAATTATAATCCTCCGCTTTTCTACGCCTTTTTTTAAACAATTATATACTCCTTTAAATATAGTCCAACCAGGGGTGTGGGTCCTCCTGCCTGCCGGTTAATTCACCATGACTTTGCAGTCCTTTAAAGTTTTGGCAGCGCAAGGCCTCATATATAACTATAGCAACCGAGTTTGATAAATTCAAACTTCTTGCCCCTTCTACCATAGGTATGCGTATACATTTATCATACATTTTTTGCAAAAGATCTTCCGGCAAACCCCTTGTTTCACAGCCAAAAATTAGATAATCACCGTCTTTATACTCTACTTGGCAATAATTTTTATCCGCCTTTGTAGATAAAAAATACATATTAATATGGGGGTTCTTTTTTAAAAAATCCTCAAAGTCTTCATATATCGTATATGTGGTCATTCCCCAATAATCAAGGCCGGCACGCTTTAAATATCTATCCTCCAAGCTGAAGCCCAAGGGCTTAATTAAATGCAGTTTTGCACCTGTAGCGGCACAAGTTCTGGCAATATTGCCTGTGTTTTGGGGAATTTCCGGGTTAAAAAGCACTATGTTAAGCATTTTGTTTTGAGTGCTCCTCTATTTGAATATTCAATTTATTAATATCGCCACAGCCAAGGGTTACTACTATATCACCGGGCTCCCAATGGGCTTTCAGATAGTTCTCAGCATCATCAAATGTGGGTGCATATGTAACATTTATGCCCTTCTCTTGCATGGCATCTACAAGCATAATGGAATGTATATCCCCGGGGTCCTTCTCCCTTGCGGCGCAAATATCGGTAACCAGGGTAAAATCTGCTATTTCCGTACAGGTAATATAGTCATTAAACAAGCGCTTAACACGGCTGTATGTATGGGGCTGCATTACCGCCCAAAGCCTGTTATGGGGGCGCATATGGGCTGTTTGTAGCACCTGTTCCATCTCCTGCGGGTTGTGGCCATAGTCATGGTAAACCTCAACACCGTCATATACCCCTGTAAGTTCAAAACGTCTATGTACACCTTTAAAGTTGGATAATGATTCCATGGCAAGCTTTTGATCCGCACCTAAAACATCGGCGGCAGCAAAGGCGGCTATGGCATCAACAATTTGTATTTTTCCGGGCACTCCAAGTTTTAATCTTCCAAGCTTTTTACCCTCTTTAAATATGTCAAAACTTGCATGAGCCAACTCATCATACTCTATATTTTGGGGATAATAGTGATTGTTTTCATTGAAGCCAAAGGTATATGTGCGCTGTTTTAGCCCGTTTAAAAGCTCAACAACCTTTGGGTCATCGCCGAAGCCTATTGCAATGCCGTCATCCGGCAACAGATTTAAAAACTTTGCAAAGGTTTCCTTTATATGGTTTATATCACGATAATAATCAAGATGGTCCTCTTCTAAATTCATTATAACGGCTAATGTTGGGCTCATAGTCAAAAAGCTTGCATTAAATTCGCAGGCCTCTGCAACAAAAAGCTCATGGCTGCCGACTCTTGTGCTGCCGCCTATGGCATCAACCATTCCCCCTATATGCACTGTAGGGTCTAATCCGCAATCTACAAGGGTTTGAGCTAACATGCCCGAGGTGGTTGTTTTACCATGAGTACCGCAAACACAGGCTGCATGGGTATAGTTTTCCATAAGCTGCCCTAAAAGCTCCTTGCGCTCAAGGCTGGGAATACCTCTTTCAGCAACAGTTTGTCGTTCAATATTATCCGGCAATATGGCAGCGGTATATATATGCAAATCAACACCATCCAGGTTTTCAGCAAAATGGCCGACTTTAACAGGTATGCCCTTTTTGCGAAGGTATTCCACCATATAACCCTCCGCGCCATCGCTTCCCTTTACGTTATAGCCTTGCTTAACAAGCATTTCAGCTAAGCCGCTCATGCTTGAACCTGCAATGCCCGTCATATGTATTTGTTTGCCTTTAAAATCCTTTATATGAACCATTTTTGCTCCTTTATTTTTTGTTTTTATTAAGCAAAAACTTGGATACTAACAAAGATATGCCTGATATAATCATGGATATGCCAATAAACGAAAGTAAAATTACTTCAGTGGCAAAGGGGTTCATCATAATAAAAACACCCAACAATATAACTATTATAGATAGTATTAAAGCTAAAAACCATTTTTCAAAACCAAGGTTTTTTAAATCCAAGGCAAATTGAAGTTCCATAAAGCCGTTTATAAGTACATATACACCAAAAAAGAATGGAGCTATACTTACAGGAAACTGTGGTACAAGGAAAATATATATGCCTATAACAAAAAATATTAAGCCTATAACCAATTGGTTTTCCATAATGGTGTTTTTGCCTTTTATAAAATAGTTAACAATATGGTAAAGTCCAAACAACAAACTTGTTAGAGCAATAATATAGCCAATTGCAACTAAAAAGGCGGATGGAAATATTACGAAAAGAAAA
>JAAZPT010000093.1 GCA_012797085.1 Christensenellaceae bacterium
AAGAAATAGTAAATGTGCTTTATAGTGGAAATTTATGTTTTTATGGCTAAAAAAATACTTGCTTTTGACACTTGCTTTTAATTATTTTATAATAAGATGTTATCACTTTTGAAAGGATATATTATGGAACTGATTAATCAATTAATTGCACAAGAACTTGGCATGAACCTCAGCCATGTAAATAATGTTGTAGCTTTGCTTGATGAGGGTAACAGCATCCCTTTTATTGCAAGATATAGAAAGGAATTACATAATTCTACTGATGATACTACATTGCGTAAGCTTGAAGAGCGTCTTAAATATTTACGAAAATTAGAGGAAAGGCGTCAAGAAGTATTAAATAACATAGAAGCTCAAGGCAAATTAACAGAGGAGCTAAGCGATGAAATTGCTCAAGCTAAAACCCTTGCGGAACTTGAGGACCTTTATGCTCCATACAAGCCCAAAAGGCGTACCCGTGCCACTATTGCCAAAGAAAAGGGCCTCGAACCATTGGCGGATGTTATTTTTGCGCAAGAAACCACAGAGAGCCTTGATAGCTTGGCTCAAGTCTATATAGATGCTGAAAAGGGTGTTGAAACAGTTGAGGATGCCCTTAAAGGTGCATCCGATATTATTGCGGAAAAGGTATCAGATGACCCTAAACTTAGAAAAATTCTAAGCATGATAATAAAAAGGCAAGGTAAAATAAAGTCAGAAAACGCCACGGAAGATGATAGCGTTTACTCGCAATATTATGATTTCAGTCAGGATGTTAGAAACATACAAAACCATCAAGTGCTTGCTTTAAATCGTGGTGAAAAGGAAGGGTTATTAAAAACCGCCCTTGATTTTGATAAGGAAGTCGGCACGGAATTCTTATTCGGTAAAGTATTAAAAAACAACAGTATCACTGAAGATTTTTTAAAGGAATCAATAGTGGATTCCTACGATAGACTTCTTTTCCCGGCTATGGATAGAAGTATCAGAAGCGAACTTACAGATAGGGCCAATGAGGGAGCAATACATAACTTTTCACTTAATTTAAAGGCCTTGTTAATGCAACCTCCTGTTAAAAACCATGTTACAATGGGCTTGGATCCGGGATATAAAAACGGTTGTAAAGTAGCGGTTGTTGACCCTACAGGCAAGGTTCTTGATACGGCAGTTGTGTTCCCGACATTTGGTGAAAAGGGCAAAAATGATGCCATAATAAAGCTCTCCGCATTGATTAAGAAACATAAAGTTGAACATATTGCCATAGGCAACGGTACAGCCTCCCGTGAAACGGAGCAAATGGTTGTTGAAATGATAAAGTTGTTAAATGATGGCACAAGTTATATGATAGTTAACGAAGCGGGAGCATCCGTATACTCTGCATCAAAAATTGCAGCGGATGAATTTCCTGATTTTGATGTTAACCTTCGCTCTGCAGTTTCAATAGCAAGGCGCTTACAAGACCCGTTAGCAGAACTTGTTAAAATAGATCCTAAAGCTATCGGTGTAGGTCAATATCAACATGATATGCCTCCTAAAGAGCTGGATGATGCCCTTTCTGCCGTTGTTGAAGACTGTGTTAATGCTGTTGGTGTTGACCTCAACACAGCATCAGCATCTCTATTATCCTATGTATCCGGCTTAACAGCATCTACAACCAAAAACATAGTAAGTTATCGTGAGGAAAACGGTCAGTTTACAAGCCGTAAAGAATTGCTTAAGGTTAAAAACCTCGGACCAAAAGCTTTTGAACAATGTGCAGGCTTCTTAAGAGTACCTGAAAGTAAAAATATACTTGATAATACCGGTGTTCACCCTGAAAGTTATGATGCTGCTGAAAGAGTGCTTACAAGCTGCGGCTTTACTATGGACGATTTAAATGGTCCTAAAATAGCCCTTTTACCCCTTATGGTAAAACAATTCGGTGAGGAAAAACTTGCAAAAAAAGCGGATGTAGGCTTACCAACAATGAAAGATATTATACAGGAGCTTTTAAAACCCGGACGTGACCCTCGTGATGAACTTCCTCAGCCTGTTTTACGTTCCGATATACTTAAAATAGAGGATATTAAAGCGGGTATGACCCTTAAAGGCACAGTTAGAAATGTTATAGACTTTGGCGCTTTTGTTGATATAGGTGTTCATGAGGATGGCTTGGTGCATATTTCTGAAATTGCAAACAGGTTTATAAAGCATCCCTCCGAAGTTTTAACCGTTGGTGATGTGGTTGAAGTGCTTGTATTATCAGTTGATATTAAAAAGAAAAGAATTTCTTTATCAATAAAACAAGCTGAAAAATCAAAAAAATAACATTAATTAGGAAAACAATCTATGTTAAATATATTAAAAAGTTTAGACAAAAAGCTTGGCTTTTTCGCTTTACTAAGTACGGCTTTTATTATATGTCAAGTTTGGCTGGAACTAAAAATCCCTGAGTTTATGTCTCAAATTACTACAATAGTAAACTCGGGAGCCAGCAATATAAATGGAATACTCATTACAGGAGCATATATGCTCCTGTGTGCTTTTGGTAGTTTATTATCTTCGGTTATTGTGGGCTTTATTGTATCTCGTATAGGTGCCAATATAGCCTGGACCATACGGTCCAAAATGTACAATAAAACAATGGCCTTTGCAAAAAGTGAAATAACACAGTTTTCTATTTCCAGCCTTATAACCCGC
>JAAZPT010000009.1 GCA_012797085.1 Christensenellaceae bacterium
AAATAATCTACTGGTTTTTCCAATGTGAATTCTACTTTGTTGCCATCAACAGCTTTTACTCCCAATTCTTCATAAGGAATATCTTCTATTGGCTCAGCATCCTCAGCTTCTGTTCTTGATTCATATATTGCCTTAGCATTTTTGATAATAAAGAAATCATTTACATTTGGAGACGCCATTTCAGGATGAAGGGGACGTTGGAATGTGTAAATAACATCCTCTACAGTAACCGGTGTTCCATCGTTCCAAAGTGCATTTTCACGTAATGTGAATGTCCAAACAGTGGAATCCTCGTTTTTCTCAACATCACTAGCTAAACCGGGTTCCCAGCTATAACCGCTTTCATCAAAGCGAACAAGGCCTTCATGGGTAGCAGCTATAATAGCAGCAGCGTTTAAATCCCTATAAATTATTGGATCTAGGGATGTGGGATTACCGCCAATAACTGTATTTAACACCATTTTTTCTTGGGCAAAAACAGCGGTTGACGATAGCAACATTGCAATTATTAGAATAATTGCTAAAAAAGATTTTTTGTTGTTCATAATAACCTCCTATATAATATTGATAGATTAACTATCATAATAACTTAATAATCAAGGGGAAAATGACAAGCACAGTAATGGCCTTCATGAATTTCCCTAAGTTTTGGAACTTCTTTTTTACATATATCCTTGGCATATTTACACCTGGTTGAAAACTTACAACCTGGAGGTGCATTTATTGGTGAAGGAATTTCACCCGTTAACATTATTCTTTGTCTGTTTTTTTCAATATCAGGGTCAGGTACCGGGTTTGCGCTAAAAAGAGCCTCGGTATAAGGATGCAACGGATGATTATTTATGGCATTGCTTGACCCGAATTCCATTTCAGAACCCAAATACATAACCATTATATTTGTTGATATGTATCTAATCATAGATAAGTCATGGGCTATAAAAAGATAAGTTAAATTCTTTTCCTTTTGAAGATCAAACAATAAATTCATAACCTGAGCTTGTATTGATACATCTAATGCACTAATAGGCTCATCACATATTATTACTTCAGGGTCCATAGATAATGCCCTTGCAATACCTATTCTTTGTCTTTGTCCACCTGAAAACTCATGGGGGAATCTATTGGCGTGCTCTTTATTTAAACCTACAACCTCAAGAAGTTCTATAGCTTTTTCTTGCTGTACTTTTTTGGGGTACATGCGTTTATAGGCCCAACCCTCAGATATTATTTCACTTACAGTCATTCTGGGGTTAAGTGATGCATAGGGGTCTTGAAATATCATTTGCATTTTTTTGGAATATTCAGCCATGTGATTTTTGCTGCTATAATCTATAGTATTCCCTTCATATATAACTCTGCCTTCTGTAGGTTTATAAATTCCCATTATAACCCGGCTTAATGTGGTTTTACCGCAACCGGATTCTCCCACAATACCTAATGTTTCACCCTTCTTTATATAAAAACTAACATTATCAACAGCTCTTAGTTTTTTTGTTCTGCTTATTTTGAATACTTTAGATAAGTTTTCAACTTCTATTATTTTGTTGGGCATAATTGCACCTCCCTTTGAGTTATAGGATTGATTATTTTAGGTGCATTGGGGTGATATCTCCAGCATGCTACTGAATGGTTTTCATCCGCCATATAAACAGGAGGAGGCATTTCCTTACATGCTTTCATGGCGTAGGGACATCTTGCCGTAAATGAGCATCCTTTAGGTGGTTTTAGCAGATCCGGCGGTGTTCCTTTTATCGGTACAAGCGGCTTATTTATATCCGCATCCTTTGGCGGTATTGATTGTAGAACACCCCATGTATAAGGATGCATGCAATTATAGAATATATCTTGAGCACTGCCATACTCTACAATTTTACCGGCATACATGACTGCAATATTTTTAGCTATGTTTGCAACAACACCCAAATCATGGGTAATAAGTATTATACCGGTTTTGGTTTTTTCTTGTTGTTCTTTAATTAAATCCAATATTTGTGCTTGAATGGTAACATCAAGGGCAGTTGTAGGCTCATCACATATAAGAAGCTTTGGCTTAACTACCATAGCTAAGGCAATCATGGCTCTTTGCCTCATGCCGCCGGAAAACTGATGGGGGTATTGTTTAAATCTTTCTTCCGTATTTGGTATGCCGGTACTATATAAAATATCTAAAGTTCTCTTTTTTGCTTCTTCCTTTTTCATGTTCGGATAAGCAACTTTAAACCCTTCCATAATTTGTCTACCAACACGCATTGTTGGGTTCAAAGAGGTCATTGGATCTTGGAATATCATTCTAATATCCCTTGCCCTAATGATTTGCATTTCCTGCTTGCTTAGACTTAATATATCTTTATTGTCAAACATTATTGTTCCGGATTTATATATACCGTTCCTAGTGGGATTAAGACGAACAATTGATTTTGCTGTAACGCTTTTACCGCAGCCGGACTCGCCAACTATTCCTAAAGCTTCTCCTACATTTAAAGAGAAACTAACCCCTCTAACTGCCTGAACCTCACCGGCATAAGTTTTAAATGAAAATTGTAAATCATGTACATCCAATAATTTCATAGCACAGCCCTCCTAATGTCTCATACGTGGGTCAAGTGCATCCCTCAAGGCATCACCAATAAGTGTAAAACACAACATGGTTAAACATATTAATATTGAAGGAAAAAGCAATTGATAGGGATAAATTAAAAATACATTTGCACCATCGCTTGCTAAATTTCCCCAACTTGCCAAAGGAAGAGGTAAACCCAAGCCGATATAGCTTAAAAAAGCTTCAGAAAATATAGCAGAGGGAATTGCGAAAGCCATACTTGTAATTATGGGGCTCATTGCATTGGGAACAAGGTGTTTAAATATTATCCAAAACTTACCGGTACCTAAAGCTCTGCTAGCCATAACAAATTCACTTTCTTTTATTTGGAAAACTTGCCCTCTAAACAGTCTTGCCATACCAATCCATCCGGTCACGGATAAAGCGATTATTATTGGTAAAAATCCGGGTCTCATAACTATAACAAGTAATGTAACCCAAAGCATTTGTGGTACGGCAGCAATTATTTCGCAAATTCTCATCATAATATTATCGGTAGCACCGCCAACAAAGCCGGATATTCCACCATAAATTATTCCAATCGTTGCGTTTAAAAAAGCTACTAAAACGCCTATGCACAAGCTTACCCTTGCACCCTCCCAACATCTAACCCAAAGATCTCTACCTAAGCTATCGGTGCCAAAAATATGTTCCGGAGTTGGGGCTTTATTAGAATTTGCCCAATTGTTTTGATCAAAGGTGTATGGGCTAAATATTGGTGCAAATATAGCAAATAAAATTATAATTATTAATACTATGCTTGCAATTACAGCAATGGGATTTTTAAGATAGCGTCTTCTTGCATCTTGCCAGTAACTTAATGATGGACGTGCAATTGTTTCAGCCTCTTCAAAACTTGCATCATAAGATTCAAACATTTCTTTGTCTAAAAAATCGTGCTCTAATTTATGTTCCATAATATTCCTCCATCAGCGAATTCTGATTCGTGGGTCAACAATTCCATAAAGTATATCTACAATAAAGTACATTATTACAGATATAAAACTGAATATTACTGTTAAGCCCATTATCATTGTGTAGTCAGAACCTTGAATTGCAGTTATCATAGCTTGACCAATACCGGGTATATTAAATATTTTTTCAATAACAAAGTTACCTGTAAGTACTCCGGCCATCAT
>JAAZPT010000094.1 GCA_012797085.1 Christensenellaceae bacterium
AGTTGCTTTTTTTTATATTGTATCAATATTTTTAGTTGGGCATCCATTTTTTTATTTTATTTCTTTAATTTATTTATTTTTAGTAATAAAAAATTCCGGAGTGCCATTGAAGTTAATACTAAAAGGATTAAAACCTCTAAAATTTATTTTAGTTTTAACATTTGTTTTAAATTTATTTTTTTCAAGTGGTAGCAATATTATATTTAATTTTTATTTTATTAAAATAACTAAAGAAGGCTTATTTTTAGCTGTTCATTTTTGTGTTAGATTAGTATTACTTATATTAGGTACAAGTATTTTAACATTAACAACATCACCGGTTTCTCTTTCTGATGGATTAGAGATGTTGATGAGACCTTTAAAACGGTTCAAGTTTCCAGTACATGAACTTGCTATGATGATGACAATAGCATTAAGGTTTATACCAACCTTAATGGAAGAAGCGGATAAAATAATGAAGGCACAAATATCTAGAGGAGCAGATTTTGAAACGGGTAATATTTTTCAAAGAGCAAAAGCAATGGTACCATTATTAGTTCCACTTTTTGTTAGTGCTTTTAGACGGGCAAATGATTTAGCTATGGCAATGGAAGCTAGGTGTTATCACGGTGGTGAGGGAAGAACGCGCTTTAGAGTTCTAAAATACACAAAGGATGATACAATTTGTGTTGTTGCAACATCAATTTATTTGTTAATAATTATTTCAACAATGTTTATTAAAATATGAAAAAAATATGCTTGAAAATTACATATGATGGTACAAATTACTCGGGGTGGCAAAGGCAAGAAAATGCTGTTTCCGTGCAACAAATTATTGAAAACAGTATAGAAAAACTTACAAAATCAAAAACTTCAATTGTTGGTGCAAGTAGAACAGATGCTGGTGTTCATGCTTTTGATCAAACAGCTTGTTTTGAAACCAGTTCAAATATACCAGCAGATAAGTTCGCTTTGGCTTTAAATACAATACTCCCTGATGATATAAGAATAAAAACAAGCTATGAAGTACCCAATGATTTTCATCCGATAAAGTCATCAAAATTTAAGACTTATCAATATAAAATTTTCAACGAACAATATTCATCAGCAATTTATAGAAATATCAGCTATCATGTTCCTTATAAATTAAATATAAATGCAATGAATGATGCAGCACAAATTCTAATAGGTATACACGACTTTAAGGCGTTTCAAGCAGCAGGTAGTTCTGCTAAAACATCTATTAGAACCATATATTCTTCTAAGGTAGAATGTAAAGATTGCTTTATTATTTATTCTGTTAAAGGAGATGGTTTTTTATATAATATGGTTAGAATAATAGTAGGTACATTGGTGGAAATTGGTAAAGGAAAACTGAAAACTGAAAACATCGAAAAAGCGTTAAAAAGTGGAAATAGGATAGATTTAGGGCCGACAGCTCCGGCAAAAGGATTAATTTTATTAAAAATTGATTATTAAATATTTAAATAAATTTTTCAAGTACAAAATAAATACCTTTAGTCTTATCTTATTGTGTTATAATTTCTACTTAATAAAGAATCAATAAAGAATTTTTAGAGAGGTTTTTTTATGAAAAATATAATGTTGGGAAATGAAGCAATAGCGAGGGGAGCA
>JAAZPT010000010.1 GCA_012797085.1 Christensenellaceae bacterium
ATTTTAATCTTTTTACAAGACTATAAGCACTATAAGGCAATAATAAATTTGCCATATCTTTAATACAAATAATATCGGCACCCATTTCTTGCAACTCAGCAGCCAATCCAACAAAATAATCCTCTGTGTGTATTGGGGAAATTGTATAAGATAGTGCGACTTCAGCAATACCATTATATTTTTTTATTGCTTTAATAGAAGTTTCCATGTTTCTCGTGTCATTTAAAGCATCGAAAACTCTTATTATATCTATACCATTTTCAATTGCTTTCTTAACAAAATAATCAACAACATCATCTGCATAATGTTTATATCCTAAAAGGTTTTGCCCCCTTAAAAGCATTTGTAACTTTGTATTTGGTAAAGCTTTTTTTAATTGCCTTAATCTTTCCCAAGGGTCTTCGTTTAAAAAACGCAAACAACTGTCAAAAGTGGCTCCACCCCACATTTCTAGTGAGTAATATCCAACCTTATCTAACTTATCGCATACTGGTAACATGTCAGAGGTTCTCATTCTAGTTGCAGCTTGAGATTGATGAGCATCCCTTAAAATGGTATCAGTAATTTTTACTTTAGCCATAATTTACTCCTTTATTATCCAAATATACTTAACAATACACCTGCGGCAATTGCAGATCCTATTACACCGGCAACATTAGGCCCCATAGCATGCATGAGCAAAAAGTTTTTTGGATTTGCTTTTTGACCCTCCACCTGTGAAACACGAGCAGCCATAGGCACTGCAGAAACTCCGGCAGACCCAATAAGTGGATTAATTTTTCCAACACTTAATTTATTCATTACTTTGCCTAACAAAACTCCACCAGCAGTACCGAAACCAAAGGCTACAACACCAAGTACTATAATTTTTATGGTTTCAAATGTTAAAAATGTTTCTGCTTTAGCAGTAGCACCTACAGTTAAACCAAGGAATATTGTAACTATATTCATCAGTTCGTTTTGAGCAGTTTTGCTTAATCTATCAACCACAAGAGATTCTCTGAATAAGTTGCCAAGCATAAGTGTTCCAACCAATGGCAATGCTGAAGGTAACAACAATGCAACAACAATTGTAACCATAATGGGAAATACAATTTTTTCCGATTTTGATACCGGTCTTAATTGATCCATAACAATTTCACGTTCTTTTTTTGTTGTAAGTAAACGCATAATGGGGGGTTGAATAACAGGTACTAAAGCCATGTAACTATAAGCAGCAACAGCAATTGGTCCTAAAAGATGTGGGGCCAACTTACCCGTTAAATAAATGGCTGTTGGGCCATCAGCGCCACCTATAATACCAATAGACCCGGCTTCAGCTCCGGTAAATCCCAACACTCTAGCACCAATAAATGTTAAAAATATTCCCAATTGAGCTGCTGCACCTAAAAATAGACTTTTTGGATTTGCAATTAAAGGGCCAAAGTCTGTCATAGCACCAACACCTAAGAAAATTAATGGTGGAAAAACACCTAATTTTACACCCTGATATAAGTAATATAGCAAACCGCCAGTTTCTTGCAGATATTGGTACATAACAGTACCATCAGCCATTGTAACAGGAATACCCTTAGTGCCATTATATATACTTTCAGCTAAATATAAATATTTTGGACCTTCCATTATTGAACCTAAAGATAAATTTGTTAACAGCATGTCAAAAGCTATAGGAACAAGCAATAATGGCTCATATTTTTTTACAATTGCTAAATATAATAATATGCATGATATACCAATCATTATAAACGATCTTGGATCTTGAAGTAGTAGTGCTACACCACTAGTCTCAATCAAGCCTTGAAAAGTTTTAATAATCATATCCATCTATACAAACCTACTTTCATACTAATAGTTTTTATGATAATACAACTAAATCATCTCCAACATTAACAGAAGCACCTACTGAAACAAGAATATCAGCAACTGTACCATCTTCAGGAGCAACAATTTCATTTTCCATTTTCATTGCTTCTAAAATTAAAAGAATATCACCTGCTTTTACATTTGCACCTTTAGATACACGTATATCTAAAATAGTTCCGGGCATAGGTGAAGTTATTTTTTCCCCATCGGCAACAGTACTTTCTTTTTTAACTTCAACAACTGGAGGAGCTTGTACCGGAGTAGGCTGAACAGGGGAAGGAGCAACTTGAACGGGGGCAGGGGTAGGAATATTTACAACTGGTGCTTGAAAATTTTGATTAGCATCAACTTCATCAACAACAACCTCATATGTAATACCGTTAACAGTAACATTAAATTTACGCATAATATATGCCTCCTATAACAATTTTAAATATATTAAATTTTTCTTAAAGTGCGTTTTACTCTTCTAACAACAAATTTGTTTTCGGAACCTAAATAACTGGCAACAGCAGCTGTTATTGATGAAAACGGTTGGCTACATACAGGTGATTTGGCAAAAAGGGATGAAAACGGTTACTATAAAATAACCGGAAGG
>JAAZPT010000422.1 GCA_012797085.1 Christensenellaceae bacterium
ATAACGAGCATCTTCTTGAACTCCGGTTCAAACATCGGGACGTGGTCGCTCATCAGGTAGAGTATCTGTTTGGGACTCCGGGGATGTGACCCCTGCTGCCAGACCAATAGGTCGGGTGCCGGGTAGAGAAATGGCTGGAGGTATTGTGCCGGGTCTCCCGTGGACGGATATTTCAAATCCTGGAGATGTTCCATGAAGGTGACCATGACGTCTCGCTTGAATTCAGGACTCAGGTCCTCGAACGTTGGGAGGGTGGGCCGGACCTTCCGGATGAAGGCTTCCTGTTCCCGTTCTCCTTTCACCTCCATAGCCGAGAACTGCATGATTTCCTTATTCAGGTTGATAATGGCCTCGCAGATGTCCCGGATAACCTTATTGATCTTCGTTACTCGCTTTGGATTCTTCTCCCGGATGATACTTTTGACATCCATCATCTGACCGATGATAGAATCGTTCACAAGATGGTTGGTATCCCATTTCGAGGCAAAACCATATCGATGATACTCGTAGAGCGCTGGATATGCCGGGTAGAATACCCCGATGGTCGGTTCCTCATCGATGACGAGATAATCTCGAGGTGTGATGCTGTAGGTGTCCGGTCGGGTGATCGGAGAGATAAACGGTGCGACAGTGAGGCAATAGTTCGCTTCGGGCTCAGCGAACTTCAGGAGGTAGTATGGGCAGAAATCTCCCTCGTTTGTTAATAGGATGTCCTTATTTATTGCACGGTGTTTAGTTAATATGGTTGACGCAGCATATTGGTATTCCAGGAATGGGATGCCACCACCATCCTCATCCGCCGATGGCCTGAGTGGGCAGTTCTTGCAGGATACCACCCCATCCACCCCGGTTTTATGAGGGCAGCACCGTCGTTTCCCTTCGAGCCAGACGATGGTCTTTGTAGTATCCGAGGTCATTTCGACGAGGTTGTCAAATATTCCACCGATAATCTCATGTCGATGAGTAACGTAATTCCCTGTTTCGTGTTGTGATAGGTAGAGAGTCCCATGGTAACTTTTCCCGGCCCGGGGATCCCCTCGCCAGAGCATGATATCGGATGATGTCGGGGCGAATGGGGGGAATGAGGTCCAGGTCTCGAATGTGATGTTTGGAACATCGCTTGCGAATTCGTGGAGATGGGAGTAGCCCCTACCTGGAGTTGCTATACCATCACCGGGCACGCTCCCGGCGTTTGATGCCGCAAGGATCTCGTCATCGGAGAACGCATCGCTATGCTCGAACTCGTAGTGGTCAAAAGCCCCGGCAACTGTGTCTGCGAGGTAGGATATCCCGTTGCTCCGGATCTCGAAGTTCTTCTCCCGGGGGTGGTAGATCAGGATAGCCATCGCGACGATATCCGGGCTATCGAACCCGAGTTTCCGCATCTCGTACGCAAGTGCGATATTCTCCGCACTCTCGCTCTCATCGTTTGTGACCCCCCGGGTCATGTAATTGGTTCGTGCACGGATGAGATTGAAGATCTTATCATTCTGGTATGATAGCGATTCTAAGGTCTTTCCTTCGTTATTCCGTATGTAATCGATATGTGCAAGTGATGCGAGTTCCTGGATCCGATCATGGGTTAACGTGTATTGGCATCGTCGCTTCCCATAGCTGCTATACGCTCGTAGGGCGTTCACAGTATGGGTAGTTGCCTCCCCATCCTTTGCTACCGAAGTCGTGCGTTGGATCCTGGCACGCTTCCCACGACCTCCCACAGCAAGTTGTAACTCGTTCAGGAGGTCATGGGTCAGGTCGATAACCGGGGTAGTATGGATCGCCCGGTAGAGCCCATCGGCATGGGGGAGCGGTTTCTTGAAAGGTTTGTTGGGATTGGACTCATCCCGTTTCGATGTGATTTTATCCGGGGAGACGTAACTCCCCGCAAATAAGGCGTATGCGTGCTTGATTCGGGTATCACCGGCATCGTGAAGATGACCAGTCTCCGGGTCCACATACCGGAGACGTGGGCTCCCGGTCGCGCCGATGGCGTTCCGGAATATGCATTGCAATCCACCGGACCTGGTCTCGATGGTCAGAGTCCTGCCGACCAGGTTATCAATAATATCCGTTGGTGCGAGGAACTCGGGGTCGTCGTCGGGCGCGACATCTTTCAGATCGATATCGAGGATGACAACGTTATCCTCGATGACATCCCGCGCGTCGAGGCCGGTGTATACCCCGATATTCTTACCGGCAAGGATCCATCGGCGCGCGATGTCGGGATTCTTCGTGAATGTGATATCATCGACAGTAACCCGGTCATCCACGAGATATTTTCCCCGGACGTCGATGGTCTTGTCTCCCGCAACACACTTAACATAGCATACCCCGGTATCCGGGTCGGTTATAATATCCTCTATGCACGCATGAGCCCGGTTGAATTCCGCCAATCTGTCAGGGGTTGTAGCTGTAGTGTGCATATCTCGATGGGAAACCTTTTTACTGTTGACGTCGATAGTAGTATTGCTCATGTAACATTCACCAGATCATCACGTGATTGTCTTCGTCCAGCAAAACCCGCGAGTGTTGTCCACGAGTTCCTTTTCACCCTCCGGGCGTAGTTGATGACGGCATGGGCAGGTGAGTAGACCTCGTCGGGAACAGGGTGGGGATCTGGCGACCCCACCCCTATTATCACACACATCTCGACGCTACGTTTTGCAGTTTGCCACCAGATCTGAATCGTCGCGAGTGCTCCAGAATTTTCGCGCGAGTTGCACGAACTCGTATTCGAGCGAATCGAGTTCGTCCCGGTTGATCCATCGCACAATTCCCCGGAGGGTTGGATTGTTCTCGGGCTTGTAATGCAATGTGATGATTGCACCCTGATGGATTCGGGTTCTGTTGCTCCGGAGAGCAGCGCTATATCCGCCCATCTGTATGAGGTGCGTGTCGTAGACTTGCCGGGACGTTTTGATGTCGAATAGGGTATTGACCCCCCCGGATGGGGCGACGAGGTCGAACTTCCCACCATACCGCTCATCCTCATGCGCGACAAATGTCTCGCGCACTCGTGGATGCCCGAGATCGAGTGTGGGTAGTAATTCATTGAACATAACCTCGCACAATTCAACGTCCCGGAGGATATCCGGGGTACATTCTTCGATTTCCTGCAACGGGAGTTCGAGCGTGGTCGGTCCGAGTGGGTTCAGGCATCGGTAATGCGCCAACGTACCAACAATCTGTGTGCGTCGTAACTCGGTTGCGGGATTGATACCCCGCTTCACGAGATTCTGGCGCCATATTCCAATCCCGGGAGATTCCGGGACACAAGCCTGGATGATTGTCGTGACGCTCGGGTACACTCGATCTTCGTGTTGGTAGTAATGAGACATGATCGTCACCTGTTATAAATTCTCGGATTCGTCGTAATGGATGACGACCCCGCGCGGTCGCCCCCGGACCTGGTTGGGTTTCGGGGCACGGTAAAGCCCCCTGATGTGAAACTCTACGCCGGGATACTCCGATTTACTGCAACTTCCAGAACACCCCGGTCCCTCCTCCGCCTCCACGAGGGTGAGCCCGATTGCGTCCCGCGCGGCTACCGGCATCGTCACCCGGTTATCGGCCATGACGAAAGTCTGCATAAACGTTACCGTTGCCCCGGTTCCACAATGTCGCGCTGTGAGAACGACAACATCCCCGACCGAGCAACCGATGAGCCGGGCGATGTCTTCAGGGATTACAACCCGTCCCAGATTCCGGTCCGGCCTGCGCACGAAGTAGATATCGTCGGGCAAATCAGCCTTGGTGTAGGCATCAATTGGCTGCATGTTATTTCTCCACGGTTATGTTGGGTGGTAAAGTATATATTCGTTGGCGTGCAACTATACCTTGGCGAGCCCGGACATCGGCGCTGGCCACAGTATGACAGTATGGAGCATGATCCGAGATGACAACCAACATCTCAACCCTGAAAGAGGCTACCCACGGCCAGTGGGTCGCTGACGTATTGAAATTTGACAAGAGCCTTGCCGCCGAGGTAGAGGTTTACGGGATACAACCCGAACTGATTCTCACGACCGAGATGCAGAAGCGGCTCGGATTCTTGCAGTATCAGACTGCTGTGACGAAAGGAGTCGCGGACCTGAAACGGGTGGTCTATGAGCGGAAGCAGAAGGAGACCGCAACCGAGATCAGTGGGATCCTCGCAGGTATGCGCGACGTGTACGGGACAGCTCAACCGGTTCGATTCGCCATCCTCAAGAAAGATGGTCGGCATGTCGAGATATCGTCGTTCGATCCACAACTCCCGATGGAGGGGCGGAAAGTCGAGGTCCCGATTCCATCACAGGTTACCATAGCAGCGGATTACGACGAAGAGTATAATTCCTACAACGCCGTATCTCTGGTCTCTCACGAACCCATTTCCCGGGAAACCTTCATGACAGCACTCTATGCGGTTGCCA
>JAAZPT010000095.1 GCA_012797085.1 Christensenellaceae bacterium
CTTAAAGAAGCTGATGAAATTGTTAAACGTACAAACATGCAATATAGGCGAGGCATGTTAACAGAGGATGAACGATACAGGACAGTTATTACTATCTGGAATGACGCAACAGCAAAACTTCGTAAAACAATACTTCCACATATGGATAAATTCAATCCAATAAAAATGATGACAGATTCGGGCGCTCGTGGTTCAGAAGCTCAGTTAAATCAGCTTGCCGGTATGCGTGGCCTTATGGCATCACCAAGTGGAAAAGCTATTGAATTACCCATTAAAGCAAACTTTACAGAAGGGCTATCGGTTCTAGAGTTCTTCTTATCTTCCCATGGTAGTCGTAAATCTCTTGCGGATACAGCTTTACGTACAGCAGACTCAGGTTATTTAACAAGACGTCTTGTTGACGTATCTCAAGAAGTTATTATCAGGGAAACAGATTGCTTTGCATTAAGAAACAAACCTGTTAGAGGTAGAAAAATTTCCAACATTATGGTTGGAAGTACTGTAATTGAAAAACTTGAAGACCGCATGGTTGGTAGAGTTGCTTCAGAGGAAATTATTGATCCGGAAACAGGAGAAATTTTAGTTGAAGTAAACCAAATTATAACTCATAAGCTTGCAAAAGTTATAGCTAATAAAGGCATTAAGGAAATTTCAGTTCGTAGCCCACTCTCTTGTTTATGTGAGCATGGTGTTTGTGCAAAATGTTATGGTATGAACTTAGCAACGGGTGGTAATGTTGATATTGGAGAAGCTGTTGGTATTATTGCGGCTCAAGCTATTGGTGAACCCGGTACTCAGCTTACAATGCGTACTTTCCATAGTGGTGGTATTGCATCCGGTGAAGATATTACACAGGGTTTACCGCGTGTTGAAGAACTTTTTGAAGCTCGTAAACCTAAAAATCATGCAATATTAAGTGAAATTAAGGGTACTGTTAAGTTTGAAATTAAGAAAAATAAACGTGAAATATTAATAATTCCTGATGATGAAAGGCATGCTGAAAAATCTTATCCTATAAACTTTGGTGCACATGTAAAAGTTGTAGAAGGTCAACATGTTGAAATGGGAGATCAGCTTACTGAAGGCTCTATTAATCCTCATGATTTATTGCGTATATTAGGTGTAAGGGCTGTTCAGGATTATATATTAAGTGAAGTTTTAAGCGTTTATCGTCAACAAGGTGTTAGTATATCGGATAAACATATAGAAGTTATAGTAAGGCAAATGATGAGTAAAGTAAGGATAGTATCAAGTGGAGATACAGAATTACTGCCAGGTAGCTTAGTTGATAGCGGTAAATTTGAAGAAATCAATAAAAAAACCATTATGAATGGTGGATATCCGGCAGCGGCCAAACCCACATTATTAGGTATTACAAAAGCATCATTAGCAACGGAAAGTTTCCTCTCAGCTTGTTCCTTCCAAGAAACAACAAGAGTTTTAACAGATGCGGCTATTAAAGGAAAAACAGATAATCTTCTTGGTTTAAAAGAAAACGTAATTATAGGTAAATTAATACCTGCCGGAACTGGTATGAAACGATATAGTGAAATTGAAATTCATGAAACATTTTAAAATTTAAATAAAAAATAAGGCCAAATGTATTGAAAAAATACAAGGGCCTTATTTTTATTTTGTTTCATTTAATTTTTCTTTTAATTTACTATAATTTAATTTTTCAATTTTCTTCCGGTTTAAAGGATTATTAAAGCATGTGCGTTTAAAATCACAATAGTCACAAGCTGTTATATTTTGTTCATTAATAATTGGCTCAACAGCAACTTTGCCATCATATATCATATTAGCAAACTCAACCGCTCTTGTTTTACTGTGTTCAACCAAAAGCTCCAAGTCTTGCTTAGAAAACAAATCTTCATCACTGGAAAAATCGCTATTTTTTTTGATATAAGCTTTTAATGATACAGGTTGATCCATATTATCCATGGCTTCAATTGCTTCTTTATTTTTTAAAATA
>JAAZPT010000003.1 GCA_012797085.1 Christensenellaceae bacterium
ATTATCAGAAAACATTTGATTTAATGTGCCCGACCCTGCAACACCGTCTTGAGTTAAACCATGTGCAGCTTGAAATGCCATAACTGCTGCTTTTGTTGATGATCCATAACTACCATCAGCACTTCCACTTAAATAACCCAATTTGATTAATTGTTTTTGTATAGTTCTAACCGCATCACCTTCATCACCCTCTCTAAAGGATGAACCGGATTTTGCAATTACCGCAACCGGAGTGCTTGTTTTTTTGGCCTTTGATGAAAATAGTGATTTTTGTGTTTCCGGCCCTGCAATACCATCATAATATGGTTGTGAGACTTTTTGGAATGCTATAACAGCTTTTTCAGTTGCTTCACCAAACTCACCATCAGCTGTACCTGCTAAATAGCCAAGTTCTATCAATCTGTTTTGCATCAATCGAACATCTGATCCCGATGTACCCAACTTTAAATATCTTGCCTTTGACATATCGGGGGTTCTTGTTGGTGAAGGAGTTTTTGTTGCACTTGGTTTTTTGGTAATAGTAACAGTTGTTGTGCTTGCTTCGGAGGCTTTTATTGCCTTTGTACTATATACTGCTGCTAATGTCGCCTTGCCTGCAACACCATCAGAAACAAGTTTATTTGCAGCTTGGAAAGCTTTAACAGCGTTTGTAGTGGCGCTACCATAAGCACCATCCACACTTCCTTTATAATATCCAAGTTCTTTCAAGCGTTGTTGAAGTTCTTTAACCGCTTGGCCTTTACTACCACTTTTTAATGTATCTGATGTGGGTTCAGGAGTAACTATTGGTTTTTGAGTAGGCGTTGACGTTATTATTATAATACCGGAATCTGTTTCTTGCGTTTCTGTGCCATCTGTTGCAACAGGGTTGAAAACAGACCAATCTATTGTATTTTCACCTACTATAGTTTCCTGAGGTTCTGCTGTTTCAACTGGCACTAATGTTGGTGTTGGCGATGGAGTAACTATGTCCTGAAAAGGAATATTATCACTACCCACCGTTAAATCATCACTAGTGGTTTTATCAGGCTCAACATAACAGCCACTTAATACAAAAACTGAAATTATTAGTATTAACAACAAGTTTAAAGCTTTTTTATTATTTATAAGATTTTTCATGGCCTCTCCTCCATTTATATATGACTAAATTGTTAAAAAACAAATAATAGAATTTTACAATTATAGGATACCACAAACAGCTTAAATAATCAATAAATTGGTAAGTATAATCTATTAAAATTTACTTTTATTTCATTTTTGTTACAATAATATTCAAATTAATAATCAAGCTTGCAATGAATTTAAAAGCTATATATAATAAAATTATTAGTTTTTACTAATTTGGAGGTATAAATGGAAAGTATTGATGAAAATAAAGAAAATAACAATTTTGAAAATAATGATTTAATTAATATTCCTGTGCTTGCTTTAAAAGGAATAAATATATTCCCTAATACATCTTTGCATTTTGATGTGCAAAGAAAATATAGCAAACAAGCCCTTAAATTATCAATAGATTCTAATAAAAAAATATTATTAGTTATGCAAAAGGGTATGGAAGATTCTCCGGAACTTAAAGATATTCATCTTGTTGGTACAATTTGCAGTATTAAGCAAGTTTTAGAATTGCCCGGTAATATAATAAGAGTACTTGTTGTTGGCGAAAATAGAGCAAGAATATTAAATTTAAAGGATAACTCGGAAAATTTTGAAGCTGAAGCCATTATAATAAAAGATGACGAAATAACTCAAAAATTAATGATACAAGCATTAATCAACTCGTTAAAATCCGCTTTTAAAACCTACTCGGAAAATAATAGAAATATAAGCCCTGAACTTATTGCAAATATTAATGTAATGAACGAACCTGTAAAGCTTACAGACATTATTGCTAGCAATTGCATTGAAAACTTAGACGACAGACAATCATTGATTGAAAAAGTTCCCTTAACGAAAAGAATGGAATTGCTATATGGTTTATTAATAAAACAAGTTGACATATTAAAGTTGGAAAGAAGAATACAAGAAAGAGTTAAATCCCAAATTGAAAAAAATCAACGTGATTTCTATTTAAATGAACAAATAAAATCAATACAAGAAGAACTTGGAAATACAAATGCAGCTGATATAGACTTAATGCGCAAGAAACTTGAGCAGCTACCTTTAAATGAAGAAGCCAGGGAAAAAGTTGAGAACGAGATTAATAGATATAGTCATATGATGCAAGGTTCTCCTGAACTTGTTGTAAGCAGAACATATATAGAATATATACTAGACTTACCTTGGGGAAAATATACTGATGACGAGTTGGATTTAGGCCATGCAAAAAAAATACTTGACTCTAACCATTATGGTTTAGAAAAAGTTAAAGAAAGAATAATTGAATTTATAGCTGTACTACATCAAAAGAAAAATATGCGCGGTCCAATACTTTGTTTTGTTGGACCACCCGGAGTTGGTAAAACAAGTGTTGTTAGGGCTATTGCAGAAGCTTTAGGAAGAAAGTTTGTACAAATGAGCTTGGGCGGCGTAAGAGACGAGGCTGAAATTAGAGGCCATAGACGCACTTATGTATCCGCTATACCCGGAAGAATTATTGCGGGAATTAAGCAATCCGGCACAATGAATCCACTATTTTTATTTGATGAAATTGATAAAATGTCATCTGATTTTAGAGGAGACCCTGCCTCTGCTATGTTGGAAGTGTTGGATAGTGAACAAAATTATGCCTTTCGAGATCATTATTTAGAAATACCTTTCGATTTAAGCAATGTAATGTTTATAACAACTGCAAACTCTACAGATAGTATTCCACCTGCCCTATTAGACCGTTTAGAGATAATTGAGGTATCAAGTTATACCCTTGAAGAAAAACTACAAATATCTAAAAAGCACTTATTACCCAAACAAATAATTGAACACGGCTTAAAAGGAAAAGCTGTTAGAATAAGCGATAAAATATTTATTGATATTATTGAACATTACACAAGAGAATCAGGTGTAAGGCAATTGGAAAGAATAATTGCTAAAATTGTTAGGAAGTCTATTGTTGATATGCATAATAAAAAAGAATTATCATATATAACAATTACAAAGCAAAGATTAAAAGAATATTTAGGATCATATAAATTTTTAAGTGAACAAATTGAAAGAGAACCTAAAGTTGGAATAGTAAACGGTTTGGCCTATACTGCTTTTGGCGGCGTTGTTTTAGCAGTTGAGTGTGCAACATTAAAGGGTAGCGGTAAAATTCATTTAACCGGCAAACTTGGTGATGTTATGAAGGAGAGTGCTGATGCTGCCCTATCTTGGATAAGAGCTCATTATAAAGACTTCGAATTAGATGAAGACTTTTTTCAAAATACAGATATACATATCCACGTACCTGAAGGCGCAGTACCAAAAGATGGCCCTTCAGCAGGTGTAACAATGGCTATAGCAATGATATCCGCATTAACAAATACAAAAGTTAGGCAAGATATTGCTATGACCGGTGAAATTACATTGCGTGGAAATGTTTTGCCTATTGGTGGTGTAAAAGAAAAATTATTTTCAGCATATAGAAATAAAATATATAATATATTTTTACCATGTGAAAACATGAAAGATCTTGAAGAGCTGCCAAAAGATATTTTAAATGAACTAAATATAATATCAGTAAAGAGCATTAACGATATAATTAAAGAAGTTTTTGTTGATACGAAAGGAAAATAATGATAATAAGAAACGCAAATTTTGTAACAAGTATGGCTGAATATGGTCAATTTGATGGTATTGGATTAAAACAAGTAGCAGTAATAGGTAAAAGTAATGTGGGTAAAAGTACATTAATAAACACATTATGTAACCAAAACAAGCTATGTAAAACAAGTGGAACACCCGGGAAAACAAGACTTATAAATGTTTTTAATATTGATGTTATTAAAGATGAAGAAGTTGGTGCTTTTCACCTAATTGACTTACCGGGATATGGTTATGCTAAAGTAAGCAATGCTGAAAAAATTCGCTGGGGACAAATGATGGATGATTATTTCCATAATTCAGAAGAACTTTGTTTAGTTTTACATTTAGTTGATATTAGGCATGACCCAACAAAAGACGATATAATTATGAGCAACTTTTTAAGAAGCGTTGGTATAGACTTTAAAGTTGTAGCTACAAAGGCCGATAAAATTTCTAAGGGAGCTAGGATGAAACATATTGCACCTATTTGTAGGCTTTTAAATGTTCAACCCTGGGAAGTTACTTTAACATCGTCAGTAAATAAAGATGGAAAAGCGTCTTTATTAAAAGACATTGCAGAATATATATTTTAAAACAAGTTTAATATATTAATTCTATATAAAAAAATATTTGAAAAGTTCATAAGAAGTTTATAAATAACCATCCATTTCCTAATATTAATATGAATTTTAGTGGGGCTATTTTAATATTATGATTAACCAATCAATAGAAAAATAATCTAAATTATTGCAAAAAATGGATTGAAGTGTTATAATTTTATTGTTGCAATGATTAGGAACGTGCTTAGCGTATATAGCATTTTAGAGAATATGGTATTGGGTGTGAGCCGTTATGTTATAGGTTGAGGAATTCCCCTATGAGCAGTTTATCCGAAATTAGTAAGATAAACCGGATTTATCTCCGTTATTGATAGATAAACACTATGTTTGGGTGGTATTACGAAGTTTTAGTTTCGTCCCTTTAGGATGAAACTTTTTTATTTTAATTCAGGAGGATAAAATGTCTATATTAGATGATTTAAAGATTATTAAAGAAGAGGCTCTTAATAAATTAGAAGAAATATCGGATTTAAGGGCACTGGAAGATTTTAAGGTTTATGTATTTGGTAAAAAGGGAAAAATATCCGTGCTTATGAAAAGTTTAGGTAGCGTTAGCCCTGAGGACAGGCCAGTTATAGGTAAAGAAATTAACGATGTACGTAGCTTGATTTCTGAAAAGCTAGATATAATTAC
This sequence comes from Christensenellaceae bacterium, assembly GCA_012797085.1. Taxonomy (GTDB): domain Bacteria; phylum Bacillota; class Clostridia; order Christensenellales; family Aristaeellaceae; genus JAAZPT01. The sequence continues at coordinate 4,977 of JAAZPT010000003.1, forward strand.
CCAAAAACTAAATAATGAAAAAAAATTGGCAGCATTGATTTCAG